>NZ_JACYHC010000656.1:0-2143 GCF_017152085.1 Staphylococcus sp. EG-SA-2 | reverse complement strand
GCGCTGCATATTCACGAATCGCTTTTACTTTATCATTATCATCATCACCAATTTCATCTTCACCAACATTAGCGATATAAAGCATTTTTTTAGAAGTCAGTAATTGCGCTTGATTCACCCATTTTTGGTCTTCTTCATTAAAGTCAATACTACGAGCGGGTTTACCATTTTCTAAAGCTTCTTTAATAGTTGTTAAAATACGCACTTCCATTTCAGCAGTCTTATCTTTTTGACGTGCCAATTTTTCAATTCTAGGTAAGCGTTTTTCAACTGATTCTAAGTCTGCAAGTACTAATTCCATATTGATAACTTCGATGTCATCAATTGGATCAACTCGACCAGCTACATGTGTTACATTATCATCGTCAAAAGCACGAACAACCTGACAAATTGCATCTACTTCTCTAATATGTGATAAGAATTTATTACCTAAACCTTCACCTTTAGAAGCACCTTTAACAATTCCGGCAATATCTGTAAATTCAAATGTAGTAGGTAATGTTTTTTTAGGTTGAACCATTTCTTCTAATTTAAGTAGTCTTGCATCTGGCACTTCTACAATACCCACATTTGGGTCTATAGTTGCGAACGGATAGTTTGCTGCCAAGGCACCCGCCTTTGTAATTGCATTAAATAATGTTGATTTACCAACGTTTGGTAAGCCAACGATACCTGCTGTTAAAGCCATGAATCATTCTCCTATCTTTGTGTATCATCCTGAGATACGATGATTTTTTTTAGTTTTTTATCAAACGTTTGACGTGGAATCATAATGCTTCGTTGACAATTTTCACACTTAATTCTAATGTCAGCACCCATTCTAATAATTTTAAAACGATTGGTTCCACACGCATGTTGTTTTTTCATTTCTACTATATCATTTATTCCATATTTTGACGCCATTAAATATGACCTCCATGTATTATAAACTACTAAACACCGTTTTCACTATGATTAAAAGGTGTCATTATTGGTTGTGGTGTCTTGATACCTTCTTGTAAAAACATTTTTTGTACTTCTTTACGAATAATACGCGCACCAGAGAAACCTTCACCTGGTATTGTTTCTGCTGAAACCCTTAATATTACTCTAGTATCTTCAAAGGCATCAATACCAATCACAACAGGATCACTTACAAATAAATAATATTTACTACGCAGAGATGTAAATAATTTGTTTAATTTCTTCTCAACATTATCAATATTTTCATCTACAGATACTGGAATTTTAACAATTGCTGTTCCATTCGTAATTGAGTAATTCGTTATTTCACCCATGCTACTATTTGGCAAGATTGTAAGTTCTCCAGATATTGTATTAATACGTGTTGAACGGAGTCCAATTGATTTAACTGTTCCCTCTGCTACAGTTGTACCACCGTTGTTTATCTTAACATAATCACCTACATCAAATTGGCTTTCAAATATAATGAAAAATCCAGTAATAACGTCTTTAACAATGGTCTGCGCACCAAAACCTACTGCTAAACCTACGACACCAGCACTTGCAATAACACCTTCAACACTAATGCCAAATTTACTTAAAATCGTCGTAATAACTATAAACCAAACGATATACTTCACTACATTTTGAACAAGAGATATTAAAGTTTTAGAGCGCTTTTTGTTACTCTTTTTACTTTTATTTTGAATCTTAAATCCCTGTTCAATCATTTTATTCAGTATTTTAATAACTATGAGGGCTACGATAATATAAATAACAATCATAGCGATTTTAGTTGCAATATTTTCATATGTTTCAATTTTAGTTAATGGTTCGAATAGCGATGAAATAATACTCATAACTTGATCCATAATTAGCGTTACTCCCTTCTATATAGTCTCAAATAATTTTATTAATATTGTTGTATTCTTCCAACCTACTGAAGTCGCATCATCTTCAAAGAATATAGATAACTATCAATATATCTATAGATTCACAAAGAGTTATTATATAAAATTGTGTAACTATTTACCATACCTACGATTTAATTGTTCAATTATTCTCACAAAGTCATCTTGTGAATCAAACTCAAATGAGATTTTACCAACCGATTTTTTTATTGATATATCTACTTTGGTACCATACTGTTCTCGCAACTGTCGTTCTTGTTGCTTTATAAATTTAGGCTTAGTTATATCTA
>NZ_JACYHC010000655.1:0-2143 GCF_017152085.1 Staphylococcus sp. EG-SA-2 | reverse complement strand
AAGTATTACCCTCCATTTTAATATATTTAACTTTTAAATTAAGTTGAAATAATAGCTTGTCTATGTCAATAGCAAAGTGTTCAGAAGTAATAAAAAGTTGATCCATTTTGTCCTTAACTAATGGCTGAATTAATTGAACTATTTCTGGTTCTAAAATATCTTCATAATGAACTTTCTCAATAACTTTCAATTGATTCCCCTCCCTAACTAAAAAATCGAACCTACATCATTTAATAAATTTAAAACTATAGGTGTAAACATTATTAAAATAAAACCCCTCCACTACTAAATGTAACGGAGGGACATGATTTCAAAATAAAATGTCATTTTTTATAAATTTATTATAATATTTTTCATCATACTGTACAACCGAATCTAATCCAACGATCCCGAAAAGAGGAACAACGGTGGTTCTGCTTCATAATCACTTTTAACTAAGTGTTCATTTTTAATTATTTGATCGACGGTTTTCCAATTTTTTACTTCTTGCTCTTTTAAAAAAATGGCTATGAAAAATTCTATCCTCATAGATTTCTTCATAGCCAATGCTAATTTTTTTCATGTCATTTCTTCAAAATTCCTAAAAATATATAAACTAAAAGCATAAGTAACACAGCAAAAATTGATGAATATATAATTATTGAAAAAGCATTACTTTGCATTGGAACTAAATAATTTAAAGTACAAAATAATAATAATGCTAAAATTCCAACTTTAAGTGAATATTTTAATCTATCCATAAAATCACCCTTACTGATATCCCCATTTTTCTCCTGTCAGAACGTATTCCCCGGCTGCATTCTTTTTAGTTTTTAATTTTATATATACTCCCTTACTAGTATCAATATTCGATGCAGCTATAGATCCAAGGAAACCACCAACACCTGCGCCAACTAAACCACCTGTTAGTGCAGAAATAACGCTAATAGCCCCCGCACCTAAAGCAGCTATTGTTTTTGTATATGCAGAAGAAAGATATAATGTTGCAGTATCTTTACCTGTTTCTACATATTGAGTTTTACCCGCTCTTAATTGGTCTTCAGCTTTATATTTTTTTATTTCTTCTTTTGTAAATATATCTTCCAGTTTATAACCTTTTTTCTCAAGTTCATCAAATAAATTTTGGTTACTCAAATATATTACCTTTGCTTGAGAATGGTCTAACTTATCTTCAGCATGAGCTACATCTGAATTATAAGATAATGAAATTGGACTAACAAATAATACACCAGCAGCTAATAATAAAGATTTTTAATTCGTTTTTCATTAGTTTCTTTTAGATGATTTTTGTATTTAGATTTCGTATAAACAGAAACTAGATTTTTTCATGATCGACCTATCTTTTGTCCAGATACAGTGAGACCCTTGTCATTTAAATGATTTTTAATTCGTCTTGTACCAAAGACTTTTCTATTAGAATTAAAAATATTTATGACGGCATGTTCTATGTTTGAATCATCTTTAGTGATTTTATTATCTTTTCTTTTTATAGAATCATAATAGGTACTTCTTAGTATTATCAGGACTTTACACATTGCTGATACTGAATATTGATGTGCATTCTTTTGAATGACTTCTATTTTTGCCCCATAATCAGCGCTACTTGCTTTAAAATATCGTTCTCCATTTTTAAATGTTGAACTTCTTTGCGTAATTTAATCAGCTCTTTTTCTTCATCCGATAAGTTATCTTGGTGATTGAATGTACCCGTGTTTTGATGTTGCTTTATCCATTTTCCTACATTTTATAACCGCCATTTACAAACGTCGAAGGTGTGAAATCATACTCGCGTATAATTTCATTCCTAGGCTTACCATTTTTATATAATCTAACCATTTGTAACTTAAACTCTGAACTAAATGATCTTCTTTCTCTTGTCATAATAAAATCGCCTACTTTCTTAAATTAACAATATCTATTCTCATAGAATTTGTCCAATTAAGTGTAGACGATTCAATCTATCAGCTAGAATCATATAACTTATCAGAAGCAAGTGACTGTGCTTGTATATTTGCCGATGATATAATAGTAGAGTCGCCTATCTCTCAGGCGTCAATTTAGACGCAGAGAGGAGGTGTATAAGGTGATGCTTATTTTCGTTCACATCATAGCACCAGTCATCAGTGGCTGTGCCATTGCGTTT
>NZ_JACYHC010000654.1:0-2163 GCF_017152085.1 Staphylococcus sp. EG-SA-2 | reverse complement strand
GAACCATGGACATCATGTGAATTTGATTTTACAAGAGAGGGTAATTTGAAAGTATCGTTTGATTATATAGATTGGATTAAATTAGGTTTTGGTCCATCAGGAAAGGAAAACTACTATATGTATAAAAAGTTTGGTGTTTTACCAGAAACGGAATATGAAATGGAAGAAATTCGAGAAGTAGAGAAGTATGTTAAAGACCAAGAGTAGCATATATGTTATAGAAGGCTGTGCAAAATCACCCTCGTTTTACATTTGACTCAAAGAAGAAGGTAAACGATAAGATTATTTGCAACTTAAAAAGTTTATTAGCTTCTCGGTATCCATACATCATATGTATAAATGAGTTTAACTAATTAATAAATCACGATATAAATTTAAAATTGCCATTAATTGAAAAGGTTATTGTAGTGTATTTTATAAAGTTGATGCACATCGACTTATTTTTTAAAACTTATATCAAAAAAATATGAGAAAAGTATATACTATTAAAATGTTTTTTACTATAATTATAAATAGTTAAATATTTGGGAATTAAATAAATATATAGGAGGCAATTTTTAGAGATACATAGCAATATAAAGGTATCAAATAGTTATTGCATAATTTATTATGATGACATAATTTTCAGTAGATAGTTGTAAATTAACACTGAAATAGATGTTTATATTAAGAAGACTTTAATATCATAATTAATCAAAATCTTGCGTCAAACATTTAAACGAATTTTAAGTTGATAACAATTGGCAAAACATTGTTCAAACATCACAATGATAAAGCATATTATCAGTATTGTAGTGTGTGGAAAATGACAGCCATCTAAGGAGAAAAATGATGAAAAGAATATTGGTAGTATTTTTAATGTTAGCAATTATATTGGCAGGTTGTTCTAATAAAGGTGAAAAGTATCAAAAAGATATTGATAAAGTGTACAAAGAACAGAATCAAATGAATAAAATTGCCTCGAAAGTACAAAACACTATTAAAACAGACATTAAACAAGAAGACAGTAATACACATGTTTATAAAGATGGTAAAGTCATTGTTATTGGTATTCAATTATATAAAGATCGTGAAAAAATGTATTATTTCGCATATGAAATAAAAGATGGTAAGGCAGAGATTAATAGAGAAATAGACCCAATTAAGTATATGAAAGACCATAAAGCAGATTATGAAGATGAAAATGTAGAAGTGGAAAAAGATTAACGTAGGCTTTCTTTAAAACTTTTAACCAGTTTCAAAAAGTAAATGAGCTTTAGCGACAATAATTTTTAAAATAAACACGATATAAATTTAAACATTTATATATAAGAACACAAACGTAAGTTTGTAAATAATAATAAAGGAGTAAGTCAATGGAAAAATCGATCAAAATAATGACAATAATAGGAATTGTTATTCAGGGTTTAGCAACGGTATTTAGTTTACTATTGATGGTTTTAGCAGCATCAGGTGTAATGACTACAGATGTGTCAACAACAGTTAATGGTGAGGTTGACCCAGTTGATGCAGAAACAGCAGCAGCAATTTTCACTGTATTATTCTTATCCCTATTCATATTTGGAATCATTTCAATTATTTTAGGTGCAATCGGTATGTTTAAAGCATCTAAAAACAAAAAAATGAGTGGTATATTGTTGATTATTGGAGCTGTAATAAGTGGTAACATAATTACATTTGCTTTATGGTTAGTCAGTGGTATTAAACTACTTACTAATAACAAGCCTAAAGATGAAATAAGCGACTTATCATAAACATCGTATATTGAAATTTCAAGATTTCTTAAGTAATTAAATAAAGTGCTCTCTTAGAAGTAGATTTTCAGTCAATAACTGCTTTTAAGAGAGCATTTTGTATTTGATAATGCTCATAGCATCGGACAAAAACCATTGACGAACTTAAAAAAAATACGTTAGACAATGCACTTCTAAATATTTAAGGCATCGACTAACGCATTGTTCAAATATAGTTAATTATTTTTATAAAATTGATGATGATCATTCAAGTAAGCATAGAATAAACCTATAATGAGTCCGCCTCCAATATAGTTACCGATAAAAGCCGCAGCGATATTCGAAATAGCTGGTATGAAGTGCAATGTATCAACTTGATAAATTAAACCACCCATAAATAAGCAACTGTTGTAAACGACGTGTTCATAAC
>NZ_JACYHC010000653.1:0-14334 GCF_017152085.1 Staphylococcus sp. EG-SA-2 | reverse complement strand
GTTGTTGATAATGCTAAAAATCTTATTGGCAGTCATGTCAATTTAGAAGTAGTCAGCTTATTGCAAACATCTTCAGGAAGAATTGTTTTTGCTAAAAAAATCGAAGATACAGTATCATTATAAAAACTGTAGTTGACGAAAACAAAATAGATATTAAAAGGTATATGAAATGGCGAAGTTTGTAATTTGAAGTATAACTATAAATAAATGCAAAACATATCAGTTATCAAAAAATACAAATAGTGCTAATATATCATTGAAACAAGTTCATTAAGTGTTAAATTTTAGATATTAATAAAGTTATTCTTATAGCAATCAAGACATACAAAATTAGAATCAATTTTAACGTATTTGAATAGTTAATTTGAAGTTTAATTTTACAGTACATAATATTCATTTTTAAGTCGTTGAAATGCTTATGTAGTGCAGTCTTGATTCTTAGGGATAGCTTTTTTAAAGTGTTGAAAAAACAACTGCTTTCTATTTAAAATTTAAGCATATTACCCAGTGAATTATGTTATGATTAAACAATGAAATTATTTTAAGGTCATGTTAAAAAGCATTGTTTCGTTTTAACAATAAGACGAGTTAGACATTTGTTATGACGGTCGAAGATAGCAAATGAATAATTTATATGAACTAACTTGAAAATCTGATATTTAATTTAGGAGTGAAAAAAATGAGCGATCGTATAAGAGTAAGATATGCACCAAGTCCAACTGGTTATCTTCATATTGGTAATGCAAGAACAGCATTATTCAATTACTTGTATGCTAAACATTACAACGGAGATTTTGTGATTCGAATTGAAGATACTGATAAAAAACGTAATTTAGAAGATGGAGAAACATCACAATTTGATAATCTTAAATGGTTAGGATTAGATTGGGATGAGTCTGTAGATAAAGACAATGGCTACGGACCATATCGTCAATCTGAACGTCAACATATCTACCAACCATTAATAGATCAGTTACTAGCAGAAGATAAAGCATATAAATGCTATATGACAGAAGAAGAATTAGAAGCTGAACGTGAAGCGCAAATCGCTCGTGGTGAAATGCCTCGCTATGGTGGTCAACATGCGCATTTGACTGAAGAACAACGTCAACAATTTGAAGCAGAAGGACGCCAACCATCAATTCGTTTCCGAGTACCTCAAAACCAAACGTATTCATTTGATGATATGGTAAAAGGAAATATTTCATTTGATTCAAATGGTATTGGTGACTGGGTTATCGTAAAAAAAGATGGCATTCCAACGTACAATTTTGCAGTAGCTATAGATGATCATTACATGCAAATTTCAGATGTAATTCGTGGTGATGATCATATTTCAAACACGCCTAAACAAATTATGATTTATGAAGCATTTGGCTGGGAGCCACCTCGTTTTGGTCATATGTCATTAATTGTTAATGAAGAACGTAAAAAGTTAAGTAAACGTGATGGGCAAATTTTACAATTTATTGAGCAATATCGTGACTTAGGTTATTTACCTGAAGCGTTATTTAATTTTATTGCGTTATTAGGTTGGTCTCCTGAAGGTGAAGAAGAAATCTTTTCTAAAGAAGAATTTATCAAAATCTTTGATGAAAAGCGTTTGTCAAAATCACCAGCATTTTTCGATAAGCAAAAATTAGCATGGGTTAATAACCAATATATGAAACAAAAAGATACTGAAACAGTATTCCAATTAGCATTACCTCATTTAATTAAAGCAAATTTGATTCCTGAGGTGCCGTCAGAAGAGGATTTATCTTGGGGACGCAAATTAATTGCGCTTTATCAAAAAGAAATGAGTTATGCCGGTGAAATTGTACCTTTATCAGAAATGTTCTTTAAAGAAATGCCAGCTCTTGGTGAAGAAGAACAACAAGTGATTAATGGAGAGCAAGTACCAGAGTTAATGACGCACTTATTCAGTAAATTAGAAGCACTTGAACCATTTGAAGCGGCTGAAATTAAAAAGACAATTAAAGAAGTTCAAAAAGAAACAGGAATAAAAGGCAAGCAATTATTTATGCCTATTCGTGTTGCTGTAACAGGCCAAATGCATGGTCCTGAATTACCAAATACAATTGAAGTACTTGGTAAAGAAAAAGTGCTAAACCGTTTAAAACAATATAAGTAATGAAATAGACAAGATCAAGGTAGTATATACTTGAATTTTATAACGTAACCACATATGATAAAGTTGTATTAACAAATTACAACAATATGAATAAAGTATTTTATATAAAACGAAGGATTAGTAATTAAATTTATACGATGCAGAGAGTGTACGGTTGCTGTGAGTACAACGTAGAAATTAATGAATGCACCTTCGTAAAATGAATTAAATATATAATGAGAGTGATGAGCATTAAGTTGACTTAGTTTCCTTGATAATTTGGAAGCGCCCGCAATATTATTAATGTTATTCGCTAAATTCAGAGTGGAACCGTGCGGAAGCGCCTCTAACAATACAATTTGTATGTTAGTGGTGCTTTTTTGATATTTAATTTCGCAGGTACTTCAATTATGTATTTACGTAGTTCAATCATTGAGGAGGAAATGATCTTGTTAAAAAGAATGAGAGACGATATAAAAATGGTATTTGAGCAGGATCCAGCGGCACGTTCAACATTAGAAGTCATTACAACGTATGCAGGTTTACATGCAGTTTGGAGTCATTTGATTGCACATAAGTTATACAACCAAAAAAAATATGTTGCAGCACGCGCGATATCTCAAATTTCAAGATTTTTCACAGGTATAGAAATCCATCCAGGTGCTAAAATTGGAAAGCGTCTATTTATAGATCATGGTATGGGCGTTGTAATAGGAGAAACATGTACAATTGGTGATAATGTGACAATCTATCAAGGCGTGACACTTGGTGGGACAGGGAAAGAAAGAGGGAAAAGACACCCAGATATAGGAGACAATGTTTTAATAGCAGCCGGTGCGAAAGTTTTAGGAAATATTAAAATAAATTCAAATGTAAATATTGGTGCAAATTCAGTTGTTTTACAATCAGTTCCAAGTTATTCAACGGTTGTTGGTATACCAGGACATATTGTTAAGCAAGATGGTGTTCGAGTTGGAAAAACATTTGATCATCGCCATCTACCTGATCCAATTTATGAACAAATTAAGCATTTAGAACGACAACTTGAAAAGACTAGGAATGGAGAGATTCAAGATGATTACATTATATAATACGCTTACACGTCAAAAAGAAGTGTTCAAGCCTATAGAACCAGGGAAAGTAAAAATGTATGTATGTGGTCCTACTGTATATAACTACATTCATATTGGTAACGCAAGACCAGCAATTAATTATGACGTAGTGAGACGTTACTTTGAATACCAAGGATATAATGTAGAATATGTATCAAATTTTACAGACGTAGATGATAAATTAATTAAACGTTCTCAAGAATTAAATCAGTCTGTTCCCGAAATTGCAGAAAAATATATCGCTGCTTTTCATGAAGATGTTGGTGCGTTAAATGTTAGAAAAGCGACTTCAAATCCAAGGGTAATGGACCATATGGATGACATTATTCAATTTATTAAAGATTTGGTGGATCAAGGTTATGCATATGAAAGTGGTGGCGATGTTTACTTTAGAACACGTAAATTTGAAGGTTATGGTAAATTAAGTCATCAATCCATAGATGACTTAAAAGTGGGTGCTCGTATAGATGCAGGAGAGCATAAAGAAGATGCACTTGATTTTACATTGTGGAAAAAAGCGAAGCCTGGCGAGATTAGTTGGAATAGCCCATTTGGTGAAGGTAGACCAGGATGGCATATAGAATGTTCTGTAATGGCATTTCATGAGCTAGGACCTACAATTGATATACATGCGGGTGGTTCAGATTTACAATTTCCACATCATGAAAATGAAATAGCACAATCAGAAGCACATAATCATGCGCCATTTGCTAATTATTGGATGCATAATGGTTTCATTAATATTGATAATGAAAAAATGAGTAAATCACTAGGCAACTTTATTTTAGTTCACGATATTATTAAAGAAGTTGATCCAGATGTACTAAGATTCTTTATGATTAGCGTACATTATAGAAGCCCAATTAACTATAATCTAGAATTGGTAGAATCAGCACGTAGTGGACTAGAGCGTATTCGCAATAGTTATCAATTAATTGAAGAGCGCGCACAAATTGCTACTAATATTGAAAATCAACAGACATATATTGATCAAATTGATGCGATTTTAAATCGTTTTGAAACAGTTATGAATGATGATTTTAATACAGCTAATGCAATTACAGCTTGGTATGATTTAGCAAAACTTGCGAATAAATATGTACTAGAGAACACAACATCAACAGAAGTAATTGATAAATTTAAAGCAGTTTATCAAATTTTCAGCGATGTTTTAGGTGTACCGTTAAAATCTAAAAATGCAGATGAATTATTGGATGAAGATGTTGAAAAATTAATCGAAGAGCGTAATGAAGCAAGGAAAAACAAAGATTTTGCACGAGCAGATGAGATTCGAGACATGCTGAAATCACAAAACATTATATTAGAAGACACACCTCAAGGGGTTAGATTTAAACGTGGATAATCAACAAGATAATCACATTAAATTATTGAATCCATTGACCTTAGCATATATGGGAGACGCAGTCTTAGATCAATATGTACGTACCTATATCGTTTTAAAGCTTAAAAGTAAGCCTAATAAACTACATCAAATGTCTAAAAAATATGTATCTGCCAAAAGTCAGGCGCAAACGTTAGAATATTTAATGGAGCAAGAATGGTTTACAGACGAAGAAATGGATATTTTGAAGCGAGGGCGTAACGCGAAAAGTCATACTAAAGCTAAAAACACTGATGTTCAAACATATCGTAAAAGTTCAGCGATAGAAGCAGTGATAGGTTTTCTTTATTTAGAAAAAAGAGAAGAACGATTAGAGGCATTATTAAATAAAATAATAACAATAGTAAACGAAAGGTAGTGACGATGTGGAAGATACGGTTATTGTTGGTAGGCATGCTGTTAGAGAAGCGATTATTACTGGGCATCCGATAAATAAGATATTGATTCAAGAAGGTATTAAAAAGCAACAAATTAATGAAATTTTAAAAAATGCAAAAGATCAAAAAATCATTGTTCAAACTGTACCAAAATCTAAATTAGATTTTTTAGCAAATGCACCACATCAGGGTGTTGCAGCGCTTATTGCACCATATGAATATGCTGACTTCGATCAATTTTTAAAACAGCAAAAAGAAAAAGAAGGTTTATCGACAGTACTTATATTAGACGGCTTAGAAGACCCGCATAACTTGGGATCAATTTTAAGAACAGCCGATGCAACGGGAGTTGATGGTGTTATTATTCCTAAACGTCGTTCAGTTACACTAACGCAAACAGTTGCAAAAGCCTCAACAGGTGCAATTGAACATGTACCAGTTATTCGAGTGACAAATTTAGCTAAAACTATCGATGAACTAAAAGATAATGGCTTTTGGGTAGCTGGCACTGAAGCTAATAATGCAACAGATTATAGAAATCTAGAAGCGGACATGTCATTGGCTATTGTAATTGGTAGCGAAGGACAGGGTATGAGTCGCCTAGTAAGTGATAAATGCGATTTTTATATTAAGATTCCAATGGTTGGACATGTAAACAGTTTGAATGCTTCGGTTGCAGCAAGTTTAATGATGTACGAAGTATTTCGAAAAAGACATGATGTTGGAGAAATATAATGAAAGAACGTTACTTAATCATTGATGGATACAATATGATAGGACAATCACCAACGCTAAGCGCCATTGCAAAAGAGAATTTAGAAGAAGCTAGAATGCAATTAATAGATGCAATTGCAAATTATAATGCAGTTATTTCAGATGAAATTATTTGTGTTTTCGATGCTTATGACCAATCGGGTGTTGAAAGAGAATACATGTATCATGGCGTTAAAACGATTTTTACCAAGGAAAAAGAAACAGCTGATAGTTTCATAGAACGTTATGTTTATGAACTTTATGACAAGCATACTAAGCATATTGCAGTTGTAACAAGTGATATGAGTGAGCAACATGCTATCTTTGGATCAGGTGCATATAGAATATCATCTCGCGAAATGTGGAGAGATTTAAAAGAAAATGAAATTGATGTGAGTAAATCATTAGATGATATAAGTGAAAACAAGCCAAGAACTCGAATTCCGTTATCTTCTGAAATCCTTGCAGAATTTGAAAAAATACGAAGAGGACATCATAAGAAATGACATTTCCGTCATCTTGAAATTTTGAATGTAACAATATTAAACTAACCTTAAATTTTAGATAGAAGGGGTTAGTTTAATACTTGAAATATGATTTGACAACTCAAGACAGTACAATCAAACGTAACAATTCAATAAATGATAAAGACTTCGAAAAGTTAGTAATGGATCTACAACCATTAATTATTCGACGCATCAAAACATTTGGATTTAATCATTATGATTTAGAAGACTTATATCAAGAAATACTTATACGGATGTATAGGTCGGTCCAAACATTTGATTTTAGTGGAGAGCAGCCTTTCACAAATTATGTTCAATGTTTAATTACGTCTGTAAAGTATGATTATTTGAGAAAATATTTAGCTACAAATAAAAGAATGGATAATTTGATTAATGAATATAGAGTTACGTATCCATGTGCAATAAAGCGTTTTGATGTTGAAAACAATTATTTGAATAAATTAGCAATTAAAGAGTTGATTTGTCAGTTTAAGTATTTGAGTGCATTTGAAAAAGATGTCATGTATTTAATGTGTGAACAATATAAGCCGAGAGAAATTGCTCAATTGATGCATGTAAAAGAGAAAGTGATTTATAATGCCATACAACGATGTAAAAATAAAATAAAACGTTATTTCAAAATGATTTGAAAAGCGCCTTAGGACGTGAATTGAATTATAACGTGTTACTTACTGATGGTTTGACATTTGTTATAAATTTTATGTATAGTATACTGGTATTATAATGAATAAAGGTGAATTATTGTGAGAAAAATACCTTTAAATTGTGAAGCTTGTGGCAATAGAAATTATAATGTTCCTAAGCAAGAAGGCTCGGCAACAAGATTAACCTTAAAGAAATATTGTCCAAAATGTAACGCGCACACAATTCATAAAGAATCGAAATAAATACATTCGAAATAATACTTTGATAATATGTTCAAAGGATTTGGAGGTTGAGCAGATGGCTAAAAAAGAAAGTTTCTTTAAAGGCGTTAAGTCTGAAATGGAAAAAACAAGTTGGCCGACGAAAGAAGAGCTATTTAAATATACTGTAATTGTAGTTTCTACTGTTATATTCTTCTTAGTCTTTTTCTATGCCTTAGATTTAGGAATTACAGCATTGAAAAATTTATTATTTGGTTAGAGGAGTGAAGACATGTCTGAAGAAGTTGGCGCAAAGCGTTGGTATGCAGTGCATACATATTCTGGATATGAAAATAAAGTTAAAAAGAATTTAGAAAAAAGAGTAGAATCTATGAATATGACTGAACAAATCTTTAGAGTAGTCATACCGGAAGAAGAAGAAACTCAAGTAAAAGATGGCAAAGCTAAAACGACTGTTAAAAAAACATTCCCTGGATATGTTTTAGTGGAATTAATCATGACAGATGAATCATGGTATGTGGTAAGAAATACACCAGGCGTTACTGGTTTTGTAGGTTCTGCAGGTGCAGGGTCTAAGCCAAATCCATTGTTACCAGAAGAAGTTCGCTTCATCTTAAAACAAATGGGTCTTAAAGAAAAGACTATCGATGTTGAACTCGAAGTTGGCGAGCAAGTTCGTATTAAATCAGGTCCATTTGCGAATCAAGTTGGTGAAGTTCAAGAAATTGAAACAGATAAGTTTAAGCTAACAGTATTAGTAGATATGTTTGGCCGAGAAACACCAGTAGAAGTTGAATTCGATCAAATAGAAAAGCTTTAATTAACAATTAAAGTTATTAAACTAACCAAAAGATAAAAAAGAGTATTGATTTTTTAATTAGAAAAGTGTTAAAATTATGTGGTCGCGCTTTTAGAGCGCCCATTTCGTCACGAAATGTTAAGAGTGGGAGGGCAAAACTGAGCCCTGTGACCACATCACGATATCAAGGAGGTGCACATCGTGGCTAAAAAAGTAGATAAAGTTGTTAAATTACAAATTCCTGCAGGTAAAGCGAATCCAGCACCACCAGTTGGTCCAGCATTAGGTCAAGCAGGTGTGAACATCATGGGATTCTGTAAAGAGTTCAATGCACGTACTCAAGATCAAGCAGGTTTAATTATTCCGGTAGAAATCAGTGTTTATGAAGATCGTTCATTTACATTTATTACAAAAACTCCACCGGCTCCAGTATTACTTAAAAAAGCAGCTGGTATTGAAAAAGGTTCAGGCGAACCAAACAAAACTAAAGTTGCTACAGTAACTAAAGATCAAGTACGCGAAATTGCTAACAGCAAAATGCAAGACTTAAACGCTGCTGACGAAGAAGCAGCTATGCGTATTATCGAAGGTACTGCACGTAGTATGGGTATCGTTGTAGAATAATTTTACGAATATTAAATTTGATTACATGATTTAAACGATGAAGCAGATAACAGAGATAATAATGATGAATTATAAATATAATCTGAATGACTAGATTAATGATTGATTTATTCATAAGATTAATTCTTCTGTTGTCTGCTCTTAACTTGCATATAGCAAGTAATGTGGGAGGAAATTCCGCTAAAACCACTAAAGGAGGAACTATAAATGGCTAAAAAAGGTAAAAAGTATCAAGAAGCAGCTAGTAAAGTTGACCGTACTCAGCACTACAGTGTTGAAGAAGCAATTAAATTAGCTAAAGAAACAAGCATTGCTAACTTTGACGCTTCTGTTGAAGTTGCATTCCGTTTAGGAATTGATACACGTAAAAATGACCAACAAATCCGTGGTGCAGTTGTATTACCAAACGGAACTGGTAAATCACAAAGTGTATTAGTATTCGCTAAAGGTGACAAAATTGCTGAAGCTGAAGCAGCAGGTGCTGACTATGTAGGTGAAGCAGAATACGTTCAAAAAATCCAACAAGGTTGGTTCGACTTCGATGTAGTAGTTGCTACACCAGACATGATGGGTGAAGTTGGTAAATTAGGTCGTGTATTAGGACCAAAAGGTTTAATGCCAAACCCTAAAACTGGAACTGTAACAATGGATGTTAAAAAAGCTGTTGAAGAAATCAAAGCTGGTAAAGTAGAATATCGTGCTGAAAAAGCTGGTATCGTACATGCATCAATTGGTAAAGTTTCATTTACTGATGAACAATTAATTGAAAACTTCAATACTTTACAAGATGTATTAGCTAAAGCTAAACCATCATCTGCTAAAGGTACATACTTCAAATCTGTTGCTGTAACTACAACAATGGGTCCTGGAGTTAAAATTGATACTGCAAGTTTCAAATAATAAATGATATAAACAATTACAGGCTGAAAGAAATATCTTTCAGTCTGTAAAAATATATTGACAATAAGTAATTTCCAAGTTATATTACTTATTGTGATTATTTTACCTAAGACAGTAGGAGTTATTTATAACTTAAAATTTATCCTGCCGAGGCTAAAATTGACTTGAACGTGATGATCTATGATCTTTCAAGCACTTTTTGCCGTGGGTAGAAAGTGCTTTTTTTATTAATTTTAAAAAAAGCACCAAAAATTTAAATGGAGGTGTCTGAATGTCTGCTATCATTGAAGCTAAAAAACAACTAGTTGATGAAATTGCTGAGGTACTATCAAATTCAGTTTCAACAGTAATCGTTGACTATCGTGGATTAACAGTAGCTGAAGTTACTGACTTACGTTCACAATTACGTGAAGCTGGTGTTGAGTATAAAGTATACAAAAACACTATGGTACGTCGTGCAGCTGAAAAAGCTGGTATCGAAGGCTTAGATGAATTCTTAACAGGTCCTACTGCTATTGCAACTTCAAGTGAAGATGCTGTAGCTGCAGCGAAAGTAATTTCTGGATTTGCTAAAGATCATGAAGCATTAGAAATTAAATCAGGCGTTATGGAAGGCAATGTTATTACAGCAGAAGAAGTTAAAACTGTTGGTTCATTACCTTCACACGATGGTCTTGTATCTATGCTTTTATCAGTATTACAAGCTCCTGTACGCAACTTCGCTTATGCGGTTAAAGCTATTGGAGAACAAAAAGAAGAAAGCGCTGAATAATTTTTAGCGTAAAAAAATTAAAAATAATGGAGGAATTATAAAATGGCTAATCATGAACAAATCATTGAAGCGATTAAAGAAATGTCAGTATTAGAATTAAACGACTTAGTAAAAGCAATTGAAGAAGAATTTGGTGTAACTGCAGCTGCTCCAGTAGCAGTAGCAGGTGCAGCTGGTGGCGCTGACGCTGCAGCAGAAAAAACTGAATTTGACGTTGAGTTAACTTCAGCTGGTTCATCTAAAATCAAAGTTGTTAAAGCTGTTAAAGAAGCAACTGGTTTAGGATTAAAAGATGCTAAAGAATTAGTAGACGGAGCTCCTAAAGTAATCAAAGAAGCTTTACCTAAAGAAGAAGCTGAAAAACTTAAAGAACAATTAGAAGAAGTTGGAGCTACTGTAGAATTAAAATAATTCAAGTATCTTAAACTTAATAATCAAAGTTTTATAGCAAGTATTGCTATAATATAATGATTCTTTGAGAAGTTAAAACCCCGTTATTTTGATAACGGGGTTTTATTCATTTAAAGACTGAGTGAAATGTTATAATTATAATGACGAGTTACAAAGTGAAGATGAGGTGGAATAATGAGTCATTATTACGATGAAGATCCAAGTGTAATTAGCAATGAACAACGTATTCAATATCAATTAAACCATCATAAAATTGATTTAATAACTGATAACGGAGTGTTTTCGAAAGATAAAGTAGATTATGGTTCAGATGTTCTTGTTCAAACTTTTTTAAAAGCGCATCCACCTGGTCCAAGTAAGCGAATTGCCGATGTTGGTTGTGGTTACGGACCAATTGGTTTGATGATTGCTAAAGTATCACCACATCATTCAATTACAATGCTAGATGTTAATCACAGAGCGCTAGCCTTAGTTGAAAAAAACAAAAAATTAAATGGTATTGATAATGTGATCGTAAAGGAAAGTGATGCTTTGTCTGCTGTGGAAGACAAAAGTTTTGATTTTATTTTAACCAATCCACCAATAAGAGCAGGGAAAGAAACCGTGCATCGTATATTCGAGCAAGCATTACATAGATTAGACTCGAACGGTGAACTATTCGTTGTAATTCAGAAGAAGCAAGGTATGCCATCTGCAAAGAAAAGAATGAATGAACTTTTTGGAAATGTAGAAGTGGTAAATAAAGATAAAGGATATTACATTCTGAGAAGTATAAAAGCTTGAAATGAAATGGATATTCTGTTATAGTTATATAATGTAAAAATTTATGTTCAATAAGTGTGTACTTTTACGTTAAATAGATAAGTTAATTAAGAATAAATATAGAATCGAAAATGGTGTCATCATTAGTGTTGCCGTTTTCTTTTTGTCTTTTTATTAATATGCTTATGGTATTTAGCTAAAAGCGGATCACATAATTTTTGAGGGGTGAATCTGTTTGGCAGGTCAAGTTGTCCAATATGGAAGACATCGTAAACGTAGAAACTACGCGAGAATTTCAGAAGTATTAGAATTACCAAACTTAATAGAAATTCAAACTAAATCTTACGAGTGGTTCCTAAGAGAAGGTTTAATCGAAATGTTTAGAGACATTTCTCCAATTGAAGATTTTACTGGTAATTTGTCATTAGAGTTTGTGGATTACCGTTTAGGAGAACCAAAATATGATTTAGAAGAATCTAAAAACCGTGACGCTACTTATGCTGCACCTCTTCGTGTAAAAGTGCGTCTAATCATTAAAGAAACAGGAGAAGTTAAAGAACAAGAAGTCTTTATGGGTGATTTCCCATTAATGACTGATACAGGTACGTTCGTTATCAATGGTGCAGAACGTGTAATCGTATCTCAATTAGTTCGTTCACCATCCGTTTATTTCAATGAAAAAATCGACAAAAATGGTCGTGAAAACTATGATGCAACAATTATTCCAAACCGTGGTGCATGGTTAGAATATGAAACAGATGCTAAAGATGTTGTATACGTACGTATTGATAGAACACGTAAACTACCATTAACAGTATTGTTACGTGCATTAGGTTTCTCAAGTGACCAAGAAATTGTTGACCTTTTAGGTGACAATGAATATTTACGTAATACTTTAGAGAAAGACGGCACTGAAAACACTGAACAAGCGTTATTAGAAATCTATGAACGTTTACGTCCAGGTGAACCACCAACTGTTGAAAATGCTAAAAGTCTATTGTATTCACGTTTCTTTGATCCAAAACGCTATGACTTAGCAAGCGTGGGTCGTTATAAAACAAACAAAAAATTACATTTAAAACATCGTTTATTTAATCAAAAATTAGCTGAGCCAATTGTAAATACTGAAACTGGTGAAATTGTAGTTGAAGAAGGTACAGTGCTTGATCGTCGTAAAATCGACGAAATCATGGATGTACTTGAATCAAATGCAAACAGCGAAGTGTTTGAATTGCATGGTAGCGTTATAGACGAGCCAGTAGAAATTCAATCAATTAAAGTATATGTTCCTAACGATGATGAAGGTCGTACGACAACTGTAATTGGTAATGCTTTCCCTGACTCAGAAGTTAAATGCATTACACCAGCAGATATCATTGCTTCAATGAGTTACTTCTTTAACTTATTAAGCGGTATTGGATATACAGATGATATTGACCATTTAGGTAACCGTCGTTTACGTTCTGTAGGTGAATTACTACAAAACCAATTCCGTATCGGTTTATCAAGAATGGAAAGAGTTGTACGTGAAAGAATGTCAATTCAAGATACTGAGTCTATCACACCTCAACAATTAATTAATATTCGACCTGTTATTGCATCTATTAAAGAATTCTTTGGTAGCTCTCAATTATCACAATTCATGGACCAAGCAAACCCATTAGCTGAGTTAACGCCTAAACGTCGTCTATCAGCATTAGGACCTGGTGGTTTAACACGTGAACGTGCTCAAATGGAAGTACGTGACGTTCACTACTCTCACTATGGCCGTATGTGTCCAATTGAAACACCTGAGGGACCAAACATTGGATTGATTAACTCATTATCAAGTTATGCACGTGTAAATGAATTCGGCTTTATTGAAACACCATATCGTAAAGTTGATTTAGATACACATGCTATCACTGATCAAATTGACTATTTAACAGCTGACGAAGAAGATAGCTATGTTGTAGCACAAGCAAACTCTAAATTAGATGAAAATGGTCGTTTCATGGATGATGAAGTTGTATGTCGTTTCCGTGGTAACAATACAGTTATGGCTAAAGAAAAAATGGATTATATGGATGTATCGCCGAAGCAAGTTGTTTCAGCAGCGACAGCATGTATTCCATTCTTAGAAAACGATGACTCAAACCGTGCATTGATGGGTGCGAACATGCAACGTCAAGCAGTGCCTTTGATGAATCCAGAAGCACCATTTGTTGGAACAGGTATGGAACACGTTGCAGCACGTGATTCTGGTGCAGCTATTACAGCTAAGCACAGAGGTCGTGTTGAACATGTTGAATCTAATGAAATTCTTGTACGTCGTCTAGTTGAAGAGAACGGCGTTGAGCATGAAGGTGAATTAGATCGCTATCCATTAGCTAAATTTAAACGTTCAAACTCAGGTACATGTTACAACCAACGTCCAATCGTTGCAGTTGGAGATGTTGTTGAGTATAACGAGATTTTAGCAGATGGACCATCTATGGAATTAGGAGAAATGGCATTAGGTAGAAACGTAGTAGTTGGTTTCATGACTTGGGACGGTTACAACTATGAGGATGCCGTTATCATGAGTGAAAGACTTGTGAAAGATGACGTGTATACTTCTATTCATATTGAAGAGTATGAATCAGAAGCACGTGATACTAAGTTAGGACCTGAAGAAATCACAAGAGATATTCCTAATGTTTCTGAAAGTGCACTTAAGAACTTAGACGATCGTGGTATCGTTTATATTGGTGCAGAAGTAAAAGATGGAGATATTTTAGTTGGTAAAGTAACGCCTAAAGGTGTAACTGAGTTAACTGCCGAAGAAAGATTGTTACATGCAATCTTTGGTGAAAAAGCACGTGAAGTTAGAGATACTTCATTACGTGTACCTCACGGCGCTGGCGGTATCGTTCTTGATGTAAAAGTATTCAATCG
>NZ_JACYHC010000652.1:0-2177 GCF_017152085.1 Staphylococcus sp. EG-SA-2 | reverse complement strand
TTGATGTCTTAGTAGTAGCTACTGCATCTGCAAATACAATTTTTGGTTTATCACGTTCAATCTTTGTTTCTAATTGATTGATTGTGTTGTTAGCAATTTTTAAAGCACGTTGCATAATCATTTCTGGACTGTTCCATGCTTTCTCTACTTGGATGAAATACTCTCTAAAATCAAAACCTTTTTCTGTACCTGACATCATCGCAACATGTTTAGCTACATCAAGTGTTAAAGCATAATCTTCTAGTTGTCTTACAGCTCCGTTATTAACAACCGTACTTGTAAGTACACTTGTAAAATCCCTATTTTCTTTGAAATGCTTCAAGTTAATTTCTGCCCAAGCGCTAAAACGCTTTTTAACTTCCAAAGCTTTATATAACTCTCTTGCACTTATTGCGATTTCTCCATTTTCTTTTTCTTGTATGTTGAACATTTCGCCGATGTTCGATTTTGTTTTTAATGCTTGCATATTGTTTATGCTCCTTTCGTGTATAATGTTGTTATCAACCTAAGGAGGTGATAAGTATGGACATAATCGCGATTTGTATCGCAATTTTTAGTTTCTTACTGACTGCACTTAAATATTATTTAGACTATATGAAAGATTCTCTTAACATCGATGTTATACCTACCAGAAGCTTTAATTACTTGGTCGATGACAAATCAAGTTACAACGATATAACATTTATTAATTTCACAAAGTTTCCCATTTCTGTTATTGACGTTGAATTTGATATTAAAAATAAAGTAAATGAACAAAAAACGTTCAAACCTATACGATATAAAGATAAAAACTACTCCATTCCATTTACTTTAGGACCTTATGAAAGTGTAGAATGTACTTTTTTGCTCGAAGAATATCCAGTGATATGGGAATGGGATGTGACTATCAAAGTCACTACCAACAAAGGAATCTATATAAAGCCTGTTATCATAGAATCGCGGACAGAACACCGAGAATCAGAGCCACAAGTGACAGAGTTAACATCAGCAAATAAGGTAAGTGCTCTTTCCAACCCCAAGGATGGTTTTTTAAAGAAGTTTTTATATCATTTAAAACCTTAAACATTTAAAATCCTCCCTTTCCGTCACTCTTTAATTGGAGTGGCGTTGATTTTTTCGTCTAACTTTTTCAATGCTAATTTGTAAATAACTGAAGCATGTTCGGTTTTAAAATGAGATTCAGCAATAATTTTCAATGTTTCTAATTTATTTCTTGCATCACCGTATGTGGTACTTTCTGATAGAACACCTTCTAAAATTTGTTGAACTCGATAATCTAAAAGTTTTAAGTCTTTATTGATGCATTGTTCGACACACTCTTCTTTGGTTAACGTGATTTGTTCCATTGTGTCCCTCCTTAAGTTCATATAACATGAACTTTTTCTTTAAAAAAATATAAGTGTATTTTCTCTACCGGTATATCTAGTAGTTGTATAGCTTTCCATATTTCACTGTCTTTCCAACCAACTTTACCGTTGAGTTTTAAGGATAAACTTCTCTCTGACAATTTCATAGCAATTGCAAAATTGTACTGAGTGCCATACTTTTCTACTATTTTCCCGCTCAAACGTGAGTAGTCGTAACACATAAAAGCACCTCCTCTCAAGTTCACGTATCATGAACTTAACTATACTTTACACCTTGTTTTGAATCAAGTCAATACAAAAATTCATGATTTATGAACTTTTTTGTTGAATTTTTGTTCAACAAGCTTTATTATGAAGTTATCAAACGGAGGTGCACTAAATGAGAGAAAAAGTTTCAAATAGACTTAAACACATTATGAAAATAAGAAACTTAAAACAAGTAGATATCATTAATAAATCGAAACCTTATCAAAAGAAACTAGGTATATCTTTAAGTAAAAGCACTTTATCTCAATATATTAACGACGTACAATCACCCGACCAAGATAGAATTTACCTACTTTCTAAAACTCTGAACGTTGGTGAAGCGTGGCTTATGGGGTATGATGTAGATTCTTATCGAGTTCCTGATGAAGAACGTCAAGATGAAACGATAATGTCAAAAATCAATAACATATTTTCTCAACTCACACCTCCCCGCCAAGAAAACGTACTTAACTATGCAAATGAACAATTGGAAGAACAGAATAAAGTCACTTCTATAGATGGATATAAAGAGTCTAAACTAGTATCGTATATTGCATGTGGTGC
>NZ_JACYHC010000651.1:0-2182 GCF_017152085.1 Staphylococcus sp. EG-SA-2 | reverse complement strand
CATTTTCAATTTCATCAAGTTCAATACGGTACCCGTTAACTTTCACTTGTTTATCTATTCTTCCTAAAAATTCAATTTGACCATCAGATGTATAACGTGCTAAATCACCACTATGATACAACTTTCCTTTACCAAATGGATTATTTTGCCATTTATCAGCCATTAATTCTGGACGGTTAATATATCCTATCGCTAAACTATCACCTGCAATACACAACTCGCCTGGCATACCAATACCGCATAACAAACCATCTGACATAATATACACTTGGATGTTAGATAAGGGTTTGCCAATTGGAATCGTCTCAGGTATCAAATCACCACAATGATGTGACCAATACGATGTGATGACTGTTGACTCAGATGGTCCATAGGCATTGAAATACGTGCCACAATGCTTCTCAATATATTTAACAAAGGATGCCGTACTAGTTGCCCCGCCTGTAATCAACTTTTCAATATAAAAGTCTTCCATAATACTACACATCTGTAACGGAATCGACGCAACCGTCACACGATGCTTATTAATGAGTTGTTGTAACTGTTCTGGATTAACACGTTCCTCTCTATCTGGAATCACAAGCGTATGACCATTTAACAAACAACAATAAATCTCCATAACTGATGCATCAAAAACAATATTTGCATGTTGCAAAAATACTTCATTGTCGCCTAATTGCAATTCAGTTGACCATGCATGCACTAAATTCAACAAATTTCGTTGTCGTATGGCAACCCCTTTAGGCATCCCGGTCGTACCAGATGTGTAAATAGCATACATCTCATTATCTAACATCGCTGTGTTTTCAAGTTGATTGCCATGTAAATCATCATATTGTTCATTTTCCTTTGATTCAACAAAGCCTTTAGCATTTTCCAATTGAATGACTGGTAATGTCGTTTCAATTTCAACGCCGTAAGACATGACTGCAGTTACTTTAGCATCCTCCAAAATTGCACCTTGTCGTTTATTCGGAAAATCAATATCGATAGGTATATAAGATGCACCTACTTTAACTGTCGCCAACATCGCCGCAATCATTTCAAAACTACGTTCTGTAAACAAGGCAACCCGTTGACCATTGCCCACACCATTTGATAGGAGCATGTGCGCAATGGCATCCACATAGTTGCGTAATGTTTCATACGTCATTGTCAAATCATTCATGACTAGCGCAACATGATTACCTTGTCGTGAGACAACTTCATTAAAGTAACTTATGATAGATTTATTTCCCGGGACATTAAGCATTCGATCGTTAACATGCGTATTGACCCAATTTAGAAGTTCCTCCGTGCCGTTTGGTATATCACAAATTTGTAGTGTATCTTGATGCTTCAAAATATAATCAATCATAATCATACATTGATTACCCATGTGACGAACTGTTTCTGAGTGATATAAATCGGTATTATACTCGATATTGATTGTATAGTCATCGCGATCTTCTTCAATGATGAAAGATAAATCAAATTTCGCCGTCACTGATTTGGGTTGAATGTGTGTTAATTTACTATGCCCAAAATGAGCATGATTCGTTTCATTGTTTTGTAGTACTAACATGACATCAAATAATGGATTCCGTGAGGCATCATGTGATTGATCTAAGTCATTTACTAAACATTCGAATGGGTATTCTTGATGCTCGTATGCCTCCAAACTCATTTCCTTAACCTCTTGTAAAAACTGTGTCCACATTTTATCAGGTGACGGTTGCCCTCTATATACCAACGTATTAGCAAACATGCCTAGCATTTGCTCCGTGCCTTTATGCATACGCGCACTCATCACACTACCGACAACAACATCATCTTTTCGAGCATATCTGCTTAACAACGTCATGACCACACTCTTAAAGAACATAAAATCAGTAATTTGATGCTTTTCTACATACTTTTGAAGTAGCTGTCTCATTTGTTGATTCATTGTAAATGACATCATTGCTCCATTTGTCGTTTTAATATTTGGTCTAACATAGTCTGTCGGTAAGCTTAAAATAGGTACTTCATCTTTGAATTGAGATAACCAATATTGTCTATGTTTCGTCATATCACGATGCGACATCCACTCACTATAGTCTTTATATTGCAATTTAAGTGGTAACAATAATTTATGTTGATAAAGTGCGTTAAGATCATTCATTAATTGTATATTACTCATACCGTCATTAATGATATGATG
>NZ_JACYHC010000650.1:0-2184 GCF_017152085.1 Staphylococcus sp. EG-SA-2 | reverse complement strand
GGTTAGTAATATATTAGGTCATGTTATGTTTAAGACTATAATGAATAAATAATTTAGAAATATGCTTCCGATTGTTCGATGCTTTAATTCAGTTAGAAGCATCATAGAATGCATGATTACTGTTGTATAGATACATAATTCTTTGTATTGACTGTATGTCTTTGGATAGAGTTATAAATTTATTTTGTTACTCTAGGCCCATATGTCGCAGTACCATCTGCATGTGTTGTTACGTTATATGCGTTTGTTTCGCTTGGCTTTTTTTGTGTCGGGCGAGCGCCATATGATACTTGACCATTTGCATGTGTTGTTACGTTGTATGCATTTGTTTCGCTTGGCTTCTTGTATGTCGGGCGAGCTCCGTATGATACTTGACCATTTGCATGTGTTGTTACGTTATATGCATTTGTTTTGCTTGGCTTTTTTTGTGTCGGGCGAGCGCCATATGATACTTGACCATTTGCATGTGTTGTTACGTTGTATGCATTTGTTTTGCTTGGCTTGTTTTGTGTTGGGCGAGCACCGTATGATACTTGACCATTTGCATGTGTTGTTACGTTATATGCGTTTGTTTCACTTGGCTTGTTTTGTGTTGGGCGAGCTCCGTATGATACTGTGCCATCTTGATTTGTCGTTACGTTGTATGCATTTGTTTCACTTGGCTTGTTGAATCTTGGTCTCGCTTCATATCCAAATGTTCCATCGTTGTATTCACGGATACCTGTACCAGCATCTCTATATTTCACATACTTAGGTGTTTTGTTAAATTGCGGTCTCGGACCATATTGAGAAGCTTCTGTTGTTTCAGTTGCTTGAGGTTTAACTTCAATATCACTTGATTCTCCTTGAATACCTTTCAACGTTGATTCAGTACCTTGTGGTTTTATTTCAAGTTTAGATGAGCTACCTTCAAGACCTTCTAAAATAGGGTTCGGTGTCGTCGGTTGAGTATAATTATCGCTTAAAGATGGTCTGTTTTGTTCCATTGTTAGAAAATCGGGACCTTGAACGATTTCACCTTGTAACGTTTTATTTTCCATCGTTGGATATTCTGGACCTTTTACAGTTTCACCATAGATTGTTTCTTGTGGAATTTTTACTAATGGCTGTGCCACTGGTTGTGTTGTTTCTTCAGCTTTACCAGCCGTAGTTTTAACCTCTTGCTGGTTTCCAACTTTAGGTAATTGAGGTTCTTCAACTTTCTTCTCTTCTTTTACAACAGGAGATTTTGTTACAGTTTCCTCGTATTTTTTGACAGTTTTATTTTTCCAAGATTCGTCTGCTTCTTTAACTGCTTTTTTTGTTTCTTCAACTAATTTATCAAAATTAGGTTTATTTTCACTCTTCTCTTTAAAATTGTGTTTTGTTGGATCATATTTTGTTATAGAATTCGGTCTATTTTGTTTAGTCTCCATAAAGAAATCATCTATAATTGAATTTAAGTCATCGATCATTTCTTTTTTTATACGCTCATTTGTAATTTTATGTGGATTGTCTGTATCTCCAAGGATTAAGTCCAGTTTTGCTCGTAACTCTTTCGCATGCTCCCCATAATCCTTATCAGCATAATAAGTTACAACTAATGTATCAATTTCAGAAACAAGGTCATAAACTTCTTTAGTTGCCTTGTCTTCTCCATCTTTATCAAACTGCTTCAAGTCAACATTTTTATGCTCTATTTCTTTAACTTCTTTATTAAATTGATAAACTGCATCTTTCAAAGAGTTAAAAATATCGTTATATTCATTCATTGTTAAATTGTAAAGATTATATTTATGGAAAGTAAGCATATTAGTGTTCTTATTTGAACTTTTATACCACTTTTTATAAAGCTCATATTCATCAATCTTTTTCTTTAATAAATACTGGTCTTCTCCTAATACTCTTGTCATCAATCTATCTTTCGCTTCTTTATAGATAGGATCTCCATATTTATAATCTTCCAATAAGTCTATTGCTCCAGTAAATTGTGCCTCTAAACTATCAATTATTTTCCAATAGTAATAATCTGAAACAGTAGCTCCCTTTTTACTTTTCTCATTCACTCTTGATTCTTTACTATAATCCTTTGTTACTATCGCATCTGCTTTGTTATCCCATGTAAATAAGCTAGATGCAACTGCTAATGCGCCTAGCGAAATTATTTGCTTTTTCATAATTTTTTAATTCCTCCAAAATGTAATT
>NZ_JACYHC010000649.1:0-2186 GCF_017152085.1 Staphylococcus sp. EG-SA-2 | reverse complement strand
ACTTGGCAATCCAATCAAGCAAGACAAAACAATGCACAAAGTTATGGATTAACACATGTTGATATTTATCAACCCGACGCCTCAACACATACATTTACGGCACCAGAAGGGTTTGACATCACAGTTCATTCAAATACTGACCTTGTTCCAGAAAAATAATCATCCATACTTTATTAATACAATTTTTTCACGCAAAAGCCCGCGATTCATTTATATGAACGCAGGCTTTTATTATTGCTAACTTTTTAATTATATATATTTAGACATGCTGTATTCTATTTATTCTTTTGGTCCAACCCATTCAATAACATCTTCATATGCTTGGCGTGTTTTATTTTTCGGTGGATCTTGTTGTCTGTAGCCAAATGCAACCATCACTGATAAACCAAATTGCTCAGTATCTAAGATACCTTTATTTGCTAAAATGTCTGTCACTGTATCCAGACTAAAACCTTCCATCGGACATGAATCAATACCTAACAATGCGGCTGTCGTCATCATATTGCCTAATGCGATATACGTTTGTTTACTTGACCAGTCATACAAGGCTTGATCATTATCAGAAATATGGAAATCTGCTTGGAATGCATCGAATTTTTGTTCAACAGCTGGGATCGTTTGTGCCTCATATTTTTTAATATCTCTTAACATATGTTGTACATACGGTGATCTTGACGTTACATTTTTACGCGCAAAAATTAGCACAAAATGGCTCGCTGTATCTAATTGTTTTGCTGCGCCCCAACTGTGCGCTTTTAATTCATCACGTAACGCTTGATCTTGAATCACGACAAACTTCCAAGGTTCTAACCCAAGAGAACTTGGAGACAATCTACCTGACTCTAATATTGTTTCAAAATCTTCTTTCGAAACTTTCTTTTGTGGATCGAATTGCTTAGTCGCATGTCTGAAATGAAATGCATCCATAATTGTTTGATTCATATTGCTCATTGAACATAGCCTCCAATTTTTATATTTATTACTATACAAATTATACTTCATGTTTTAAAAAGACTAAAGTAATCCGTTTGCAATTCGCTATAACTTGTGCACATGTTATAAGTTTTCTGCAATAAAACACACTTTTGAATTTTGGAAAATTTAGTGTTATAATATATTTGTGATATTTTTCACAATTAAATTGTGGCGTGATTTTAATGTACATAATCTTTAATTTCACTCATTTACTTTTCAATCTTTTAAAAGCGAGGTTTTTAATAATGACAAAAATTATGTTCTTTGGTACGCGTGATTATGAGAAAGAGATGGCATTAAATTGGGGGAAAAAGAATAATGTCGAAGTAACTACTTCTAAAGAGCTATTATCAAGTGCTACAGTCGATCAATTAAAAGATTACGATGGCGTAACTACAATGCAATTTGGTAAGTTAGAAAATGACGTTTATCCTAAATTAGAATCTTACGGTATTAAACAAATTGCACAACGTACTGCTGGATTTGATATGTATGATTTAGATTTAGCTAAAAAACACAACATTGTGATATCTAACGTTCCTAGTTATTCACCTGAAACAATTGCAGAGTATTCTGTTTCTATCGCCCTACAATTAGTGCGTCGCTTCCCAGATATTGAACGCCGTGTACAAACACATGATTTTACTTGGCAAGCAGAAATCATGTCTAAACCAGTTAAAAATATGACTGTTGCAATTATCGGTACGGGTCGTATCGGTGCTGCTACAGCTAAAATATATGCAGGATTTGGTGCTACAATTACAGCTTATGACGCTTATCCTAATAAAGATTTAGACTTTTTAACTTATAAAGATAGTGTTAAAGAAGCTATTAAAGATGCCGATATTATTTCTTTACATGTTCCAGCGAACAAAGAAAGCTATCATTTATTCGATAAAGCAATGTTTGATCATGTGAAAAAAGGTGCAATCTTAGTTAACGCAGCACGTGGTGCAGTCATCAATACACCTGATTTAATCGCTGCAGTGAACGATGGTACTTTGTTAGGTGCTGCGATTGATACTTATGAAAATGAAGCTGCATACTTCACAAATGACTGGACTAATAAAGACATTGACGATAAAACATTATTAGAGTTAATCGAACATGAAAGAATTTTAGTAACACCACATATTGCTTTCTTCTCTGATGAAGCAGTACAAAACCTTGTTGAAGGTGGTTTAAACGCAGCATTATCTGTCATTAACACT
>NZ_JACYHC010000648.1:0-2190 GCF_017152085.1 Staphylococcus sp. EG-SA-2 | reverse complement strand
AAATATAGAATTATTAAATATAATGATGAGTACTTAATGATCGATATAATAAGCACTTGGATTAGTTTATTTTTTCCTTTTATTAATTGGTTCATCCCCAAAAGATACGTCAAAATTAGTAGAGAAGAGTTTGAAAATTTAAATATTGTTAAACCTGCTAAAAAGAATGTTTTTTGGCCAGTTGCTAGTATCTCTACTTTATTCGCAGTTACATTAAGAAAGTATACGCTTTTACTTGACACTCAACTTGATAAAAAATTAGTTATTGCCATATGTTGCACCACATTTATAGGGATTTTAATATTTTATGTACGCCTAATTAAAAAATCATCTTTAAATATTTATAATACTAAAAATAAAAGGTCGAAAATCATCTTAATACCAACACTAAAAAATTTTTGTTTCACATTGTTCGGATATGTTTTTTTAATTTTTTGGACAGTGATTTTCTCATATGCTCTATTATCAATGAGTTATCAAAACATAATAGTATATTTTGCTTGGATTACAGCAATAATAGGTTTTTTTCTAGTGAATATAGCTTTAATTATAGATAAAAACATTCATGTCATACTTAAAAATTAAATGGTGGTAATAAATTCAGATTAAAGATATGCAAATAACAATGAATAAAATTTTTAATGATAGTAAGTTGATAATATTTTAATGTCTTTTGAAGTATCGAAAAATGTATTACACATAAAATTAAAGGGATGTGGAGACATTGGTTTGCGAGGTAATAGCTATATACAAAAATCCCAAATATAGAATTATTAAATATAATGATGAATATTTGATGGTGAATATAATAAATAATTGGTTAGTTTTATTCATTCCATTGCTTAATTGGTTGACACCAAAAAGATACATCAAGATCAGTCAAGAAGAATTAGAAAGTTTAAATACTTTCAAACCTGCTAAAAACAATGCATTTTGGCCAGCATTAGGTAGTTCAGTTTTATTTAGTGTGACTTTTAGAAAGTATATGCCTTTATTTAATGTTAGATTGGAAAAAACAATAGTAATAGCCATATTTTTTGTTGTATTTCTTGGTATTTTATTTTTCTACCTAAATTTAAATCGTAGGCTAGCATTAAGTGTTTTTACTATGAATAAAGAAAAAAGTCAGAAAATGATATTACTACCTAATTTAAAACATTTTTTCTTTATAATATTTGCATATTTATATTTCGGTGGTTTTTCATTTTTCACTTTATATGCCCTGATAACTATAGATGTTCAAAATATAATTATATTTATCTGTTGGGGTGCAGTAACTATGTTTTTCTTTTTTATAAACATTGTTCCCATTGGCATTAAAAAAGCTCATGTAATACTTCTTAAAAAAGCTGAATAATAAATGAGTTTTTTAAATCTAAAATTATTAAATTTAATATAAAAATTTGACTCATAGATAGAATGAATAAAAATCCGAAATATAGAATTATCAACTACAAAGATGAATATTTTATAATGGATATCCCATGTTAATATTAACAGTTTTAATTTCTTTGTTATGCAAATCAAAACATTATAGTATTTCTAATTAAATTTGCAATGGCTTTAATATTGTCGTTCTTAAATGTTTTTCAATTTCTGATTCAAAAGTACATGTAATTTAAAGGTCAACGAGCAATCGCGCTATATGCATATCAACTTAAGCAATACTTATTTTAACTGAGTTCTACATAACATTTTTCTAATACACCGCCTTAATTCAAACCCTAATTCTAACATTTGGAAGTTGTATTAAATCATGATAGTGTGATAGTGGAAAAGTTATAAAGATAAGGAGCTGGGTCTAATGAAGCAATTTGTAAACTTAGGTAAATCTGATGTTGAAGTGTTTCCAATCGCACTTGGGACGAACGCAGTAGGTGGGCATAATTTATATCCGAACTTAGATGAAGAACAAGGAAAAGATGTTGTTCGTCAAGCCATTAATCATGGTATTAATTTATTAGATACGGCATATATTTATGGGCCAGAACGATCAGAAGAATTGGTTGGAGAAGTTGTTAAGGAATATCCGCGAGAGCAAATTAAAATTGCTACGAAAGGGTCTCATGAATTTGATGAAAATCAAGAAGTACATCAGAACAATCAACCGGAATATTTAAAACAACAAGTTGAGAATAGTTTGAAACGTCTACAAACTGATTATATCGATTTATATTATATTCATTTTCC
>NZ_JACYHC010000647.1:0-2193 GCF_017152085.1 Staphylococcus sp. EG-SA-2 | reverse complement strand
GTTTTTTGATTTGCAAATCCATATCTTAAGTACTCATCTAAAGAGTATTCTGGCGTTTTACCAGTTTCGCTACTGTCGTCATCAAGCTTATTTGATTCCACTGAGTGATTTTGAAATTCATACATTATGTGATATGCCGTAACTTCAATAAAAACTTTATCACCTTCAACCTTTGGCGCTGTCTGCTTAATTGTGTATTTTTCACCATGATAAATTATGAAGTTTTCACAAATCAATAAATCAAAAACAAAACTATTATGAGTAGTTCTATAAACTGTAAAGGTGATGTACCTAGCTTCATTCAGTTCATAATATTCTTTAAAAGAACCGTAATCTACATCTAGTAAATTTTCACAAATCAATTCATTAAAATCCATTACTGATAAATGATCATGATAATCCATTAAATCACCTACCTATAAATAAAAGGAAACTTAAATGTAGTTTTAATATCACTGACGTCTCCTTTAATCTTAAATTCATTTTTACCTGGCGCTAATGTTATAATGCCTCTATTTGTATCAATTCCCACTCTGTTTATATCTCGATATGCATACACACCATCTAAAACAAAATCAGTGTTTTTATCTATACTTTTGTTGTACTTAAAAATATCACCTGTTGTATAATTAACCAGTTCAAATCCTCCACTCGCATTTAAATTAATTAATATTTTCAAATCGTGCTTGAATCGTGGATTTATCGTATCAGTAGAACCGTTCCAAATAGTAAATTGATTTGATGTATGAGTATATTTAGGTGTGAAATCAAGAGGAATTCCATTTTCAAACATCCAATTAGAGTCGAATAAGAACTCGCTATCGGTCCAATTAACTGATTCAGAATACCCTTTATAAACATTTAAACTTACTTCAATTTCAGTTGAAGAACCATCTTTTAAATTAGATGTAACATTAGCTGTATTCACTGCATATTTAACACCAGGCATTTGAGAAGTAATAACATAATAAGGATGTCTGCGATTAAACACAGATCTAAACCAATGCTCAAATAAATTTAAATCTATAACATCTATACCATCATAGCCAAACCTTAATACTAATGAAAAAGGCGCAAAACTAATTGCGCCCGGTAAAATACCATCTACTCCGTTAATAGTTACACTGTTATCATTGGTGTTTGGACTTTCAGCCCTTGCATCTAAAAATATAAGCTGATTAAAATCTGTTATTACTTCTTCCTTGTAACCATCTATGATTTTTACAAAAGATTGCATTAATTAGTCAAACCTCCCATATAATTATTTGCATTTGCTCTATGCCCACTTTGTTTTGACAATATTTTTTCTAAACCTCTAATTGCATCATTAGAACCTAAGTTATTATCCTGAGAAGAAACAGTTTGAATCAATGCATCTGTTAATTTATTTCCTTTATCACTTAACATAACAATTTGTTTCAACAATTTTTCAACTGTTGAAGTATCATTATTTACAGTGATGTTATTTGGCTTGCCATCCATACCGATGATGCGCATAACCTGTTCAGTTAATTGAATTGCTCGTTTACGTCTAGTTAAAGGGATAACCATCTCCTGTTTATCTCCTTCACCCACTTCAGCAAGTTGATGCTTTGTAATCAAACCACCATTCGCATATCTTCTTGGACCACTTGGAGACCAACCACCTCTTGGGTTAAACTGTGAGCGCCAATATCTGTTGTTAAAGAACGCTAATAACTGATCGTAACCACTATATATATTGTTGTGACCTCTAACAGCATAATGTCTAAATGTTTGTGGGATATATTGAAGCAATCCTTTTGCTGGATTGCCCTGTAAAACGTTGATGTCTCTAAGCGAACTAGATTGAGTTATACCTGCATTTCCTCCTGATTCGTGTTGAATCAAGCTAATGATATTTCCTACGTCAGCCGAAGTAACATTAACACCCATTCGTTTTGCTGCACGACGTATATCGCCTGCCCAAGCAGATGCAGCCTTATTAACACCTGAACCACTTCGAACGCCACTACCTTTAAGTGACTTCAACCATTTTTCTGGATCTTTAGCTGTATCATTCCCTGGATGCGACCCTTGCATCAATTGGAAATGTAAGTGTGCTCCTCTAACGAAATTACCTGTAGCACCTGATTTCCCTATCAGTTGACCAGCTTTAATACGTTGGCCTTGTCTTGCTAATTGCTTAGATAAATGCATATACCAGTTCCATTC
>NZ_JACYHC010000646.1:0-2216 GCF_017152085.1 Staphylococcus sp. EG-SA-2 | reverse complement strand
ATCACATCAAGTTAGATTTTAGACTAACTATTGTGGTGTACATCAAAAACGAATTTGTGGGGCGTTTTATATTTTACAAAGGCGACTAGCGTTTCTTATAACAACTTCAACATTACTACACTCAAGCGTCACGCTAAAGTTCAAAATCGAATCCTTTCATTCAACAAAAGCCCTTATCCACTACAAACTTCATATCAAGCGTATAAACTATCTTGTGATACTATCTCGATCATATCTATAGTATGCATTTGTGTTCCGTTTCACTGAAGTATATGTATCATCAGTTAAGTATAAACCATCATCTTTCAATGCCACTTGATAACCTTTCTTTCGTGCTAACCAGGCAATATCTATATAATTTTCTCCTGCGTTTTCATAACTTCTTAAATCTTCAATATGTGCACTAACTTCAGAGAAGATGATTCTAACGACACTTTCATCAACCCAATATTTGTCATGCATCCATCGCACTTGATCTGCCAATAAAGGTAACTGCACATCATTGAAATATACACGATGGGTGTCATTATCGTATATTTCGGGACTAAGTAATGGTTGTTTTCTAATTGATAATACCTCACCACCCATCACTGTACCTTCCCTCGTATCATCAGCACCTCCCGATGCGTCACGTGTATTCAAGTCAACATGTAGTCCATGTACATCTCCAATATAGGCATCTGGTTTATGTTCCATTGCATGTCCACGTGCAATCAATGCTAATATTGTAGATTGTGAAAATTGAGGCTCCCATTCAATGCGATTAGGATGGCTACTATAAACTCTAGGTTCATCTATAGCCTGCTGAATATCCATGCCAAACACTAATACATTGATTAATGTTTGCGCAACACTAGCAATGATACTTATGGCACCAGGTGCACCTACTGTTAATATTGGCTTCCCGTGATACATCACAATCGTTGGAGCCATGTTACTTAGTGGTCGTTTATATGGTGCAATTTCGTTAATACCACCATCTACTACATCAAAGCCATCCATTGTCGTATTCAATAACACGCCGTAGCCTGGAATCGTGATACCCGATCCGTAAATCATACCGATTGATGTCGTAAATGAAGCAATATTACCTTCCTTATCAATCACACAAAAATGAGTTGTTTCGGTATGATTTTCTTCAACATCTGTATGACTAATGCAATCAGACACAACACCATGCTCTATATCAATATTTGCTTTATTGCTATCAATGAGCGTACTGCGTGCTTTTAAATAATTGTCATCAATTAATGACTGTACAGGCACCTCATGAAAATTATCATCCGCCAAATATTGCGCACGATCACTATATGCTAAATGCATCGCTTGTATCAAATGATGCAAGTAATCAACAGATCTTGGACCCATAGATGGTAAATCGACATGTTCTAATAACTTCAATATTTGAATTACCGTGATACCGCCAGAACTAGATGGTCCCATTGAATAAATGTCATAGTCTTTAAATGTTGCACTGATTGGCGCTTTAATCTGAATGTCATATTTGGCTAGATCCTCTAAAGTGATTGTCCCACCACATGCTTTGACAACATTGACTAATTGTTTCGCAATGTCACCTTTATAAAATGCATTAAACCCTTGTTCTCTTAATATTTGAAATGTCTTACCTAATTCGGGTTGTACAATCCAATCACCTTCACGCCAATATTGATTTTCATGCGTAAATACTTGTGCCGTTTCATAATACTTTGTCAATCGTGCGTGTTGCTGGCGCGAATATTTTTCAGTAGCCCAATTGGCTGCATGACCTTCAATAGCTAGTTCAATTGCAGGATTAATTAAATCTTCCAATGACAACTTAGCATAACGCTTGTGAATATAATCAAACAGCTTTGGAATTGCTGGCACAGCGACAGTTTTACCATGTGTAGTCATATCAAAAAATGATTTATATTCGCCTGAATCATCTAGATAAAATTGTTTATCTACATGTGCAGGGGCTGTCTCACGCGCATCAAACGCAGTTATACTGCCAGTACTTTGCTCATAATATAGCAAATACCCGCCACCACCAATACCTGATGCAAATGGTTCTACCACATTCAACGCCAGTTGAATTGCAATCACTGCATCCATGGCGTTGCCACCTTGATCTAATACATCCTTACCAATTTTAGCCGCAAGAGGATGTGATACGGAAATTAACCCTTCTTTAGATGTTTTTGTCTGTTTGTCATTTAAGTTAATGACCATAC
>NZ_JACYHC010000645.1:0-2223 GCF_017152085.1 Staphylococcus sp. EG-SA-2 | reverse complement strand
ATAGTATTAGGAAGTATAAAGTAGGCATATTCTCTACTTTAATCGGAACAGTTTTATTACTTTCAAACCCAAATGGTGCACAAGCCTTAACTACGGATAATAATGTACAAAGCGATACTAATCAAGCCACACCTGTAAATTCACAAGATACAAATGTTGCTAATAATAGAGGTTTAGCAAATAGTGCTCAGAATACACCTAATCAATCTGCAACAACTAATCAATCAACGAATCAAGCATTGGTTAATCATAATAATGGTAGTATAGCAAATCAAGCTACGCCAACATCAGTGCAATCAAGTACGCCTTCAGCACAAAACAATAATCATACAGATGGCAATACAACAGCAACTGAGACAGTGTCAAACGCTAATAATAAGGATGTAGTGTCGAATAATACCACATTAAATGTACCTAATAAAACAAATGAAAATGGTTCAGGAGGACATCTAACTTTAAAGGAAATTCAAGAAGATGTTCGTCATTCTTCAGATAAACCAGAGCTAGTTGCAATTGCTGAACAAGCATCTAATAGACCGAAAAAGAGAAGTAGACGTGCGGCACCGGCAGATCCTAATGCAACTCCAGCAGATCCAGCGGCTGCAGCGGCAGGAAACGGTGGTGCACCAGTAGCAATTACAGCGCCATACACGCCGACAACTGATCCTAATGCCAATAATGCAGGACAAAATGCACCTAACGAAGTGCTGTCTTTTGATGACAATGGTATTAGACCAAGTACCAACCGTTCTGTACCATCAGTAACAGTTGTTGATAATTTACCAGGCTTTACACTTATCAATGGTGGTAAAGTAGGTGTGTTTAGTCATGCGATGGTTAGAACAAGTATGTTTGATTCAGGAGATGCTAAGAACTATCAAGCACAAGGAAATGTAATTGCATTAGGTCGTATTAAGGGAAATGATACAAATGATCATGGTGATTTTAATGGAATTGAAAAATCTTTAACAGTAAATCCAAATTCTGAATTAATTTTCGAATTTAATACGATGACTACAAAAAACTATCAAGGTGTGACAAATTTAATAATTAAAAATGCTGATAATGATACTGTTATTGCAGAAAAATCAGTAGCTTATGGTCCGATTTGGCGTTTGTTTAAAGTGCCTGAAAATGTTAGTCACTTAAAAATTCAATTTGTACCTAAAAATGATGCAATAACAGATGCGCGTGGCATTTATCAACTAAGAGACGGTTATAAATACTATGACTTTGTTGACTCAATTGGTCTACATTCTGGTTCGCATGTCTATGTTGAAAGACGAACAATGGAACCCACAGCTACTAATAATAAAGAATTTACAGTCACAACTTCATTAAAGAATAATGGTAACTTCGGTGCTTCATTTAATACAGATGATTTTGTATATAAAGTTCAATTACCTGAAGGGGTAGAATATGTTAATAACTCATTGACTAAAGATTTTCCAAGCAGTAATTCAGGTGTTGATATGAATGATTTTAATGTGACGTATGATGCGGCGAATCGAGTGATAACAATTAAAAGTACTGGTGGAGGTTCAGGTAACTCGCCGGCACGATTAATGCCTGATAAAATATTGGATTTAAAGTATAAGTTGCGTGTTAATAATGTACCGACACCAAGAACAGTAACATTTAATGATACATTAACATATAAAACATATACACAAGATTTTATTAATTCACCTGCTGAAAGTCATACTGTAAGTACAAATCCATATACAATCGATATCATCATGAATAAAGATGCATTACAAGCCGAGGTTGATAGACGCATTCAACAAGCTGATTATACATTTGCATCATTAGATATCTTTAATGATCTTAAAAGACGTGCACAAACGATTTTAGATGAAAATCGTAACAATGTACCATTAAATAAAAGAGTTTCTCAAGCAGATATTGATTCATTAACTAATCAAATGCAACATACGTTAATTCGAAGTGTTGATGCTGAAAATGCAGTTAATAAAAAAGTTGACCAAATGGAAGATTTAGTTAATCAAAATGATGAATTGACAGATGAAGAAAAACAAGCAGCAATACAAGTTATCGAGGAACATAAAAATGAAATAATTGGTAATATTGGTGACCAAACGACTGATGATGGCGTTACTAGAATCAAAGATCAAGGTATACAGACCTTAAGTGGGGATACTGCAACACCGGTTGTTAAACCAAATGCTAAAAAAGCAATACGTGATAAAGCAACGAAACAAA
>NZ_JACYHC010000644.1:0-2223 GCF_017152085.1 Staphylococcus sp. EG-SA-2 | reverse complement strand
ATAGTATTAGGAAGTATAAAGTAGGCATATTCTCTACTTTAATCGGAACAGTTTTATTACTTTCAAACCCAAATGGTGCACAAGCCTTAACTACGGATAATAATGTACAAAGCGATACTAATCAAGCAACACCTGTAAATTCACAAGATAAAGATGTTGCTAATAATAGAGGTTTAGCAAATAGTGCGCAGAATACACCTAATCAATCTGCAACAACCAATCAAGCAACGAATCAAGCATTGGTTAATCATAATAATGGTAGTATAGTAAATCAAGCTACGCCAACATCAGTGCAATCAAGTACGCCTTCAGCACAAAACAATAATCATACAGATGGCAATACAACAGCAACTGAGACAGTGTCAAACGCTAATAATAATGATGTAGCGTCGAATAATACCACATTAAATGTACCAAATAAAACAAATGAAAATGGTTCAGGAGGACATCTAACTTTAAAGGAAATTCAAGAAGATGTTCGTCATTCTTCAGATAAACCAGAGCTAGTTGCAATTGCTGAACCAGCATCTAATAGACCGAAAAAGAGAAGTAGACGTGCGGCACCGGCAGATCCTAATGCAACTCCAGCAGATCCAGGGGCTGCAGCGGCAGGAAACGGTGGTGCACCAGTTGCAATTACAGCGCCATACACGCCTACAACTGATCCTAATGCCAATAATGCAGGACAAAATGCACCTAACGAAGTGCTGTCATTTGATGACAATAGTATTAGACCAAGTACCAACCGTTCTGTACCATCAGTAACAGTTGTTGATAATTTACCAGGCTTTACACTTATCAATGGTGGTAAAGTAGGTGTGCTAAGTCATGCGATGGTTAGAACAAGTATGTTTGAGGCTGGGAGCAACAGAACCTATCAGGCACAAGGCAATGTACTTGCATTAGGACGTATAAGCGGGACGGACGCTAGTAATCATGGAGATTTTAATGGTATTGAAAAATCTTTAACAGTAAATCCAAATTCTGAATTAATCTTTGAATTTAATACAATGCCAACTAAAAATGGTCAAGGCGCAACAAATGTTATTATCAAAAATGCTGATACTAATGATACGATTGCTGAAAAGACTGTTGAAGGCGGTCCAACTTTGCGTTTATTTAAAGTACCTGATAATGTGAGAAATCTCAAAATTCAATTTGTACCTAAAAATGACGCAATAACAGATGCGCGTGGCATTTATCAACTAAAAGATGGTTACAAATACTATAGCTTTGTTGACTCTATCGGACTTCATTCTGGGTCACATGTTTATGTTGAAAGACGAACAATGGAACCCACAGCAACGAATAATAAAGAATTTACAGTTACAACATCACTAAAAAATAATGGTAATTCTGGTGCTTCTTTAGACACAGATGAATTTGTTTATAAAATTCAATTACCTGAAGGGGTAGAATATGTGAACAATTCATTGACTAAAGATTTTCCAAGTAACAATTCAGGCGTTGATGTTAATGATATGAATGTTACATATGATGCGGCGAATCGAGTGATAACAATTAAAAGCACTGGTGGTGGCACAACGAATTCACCTGCACGACTAATGCCTGATAAAATATTGGATTTAAAGTATAAGTTGCGTGTTAATAATGTACCGACACCAAGAACAGTAACATTTAATGATACATTAACGTATAAAACATATACACAAGATTTCATTAATTCAGCTGCAGAAAGTCATACTGTAAGTACAAATCCATATACTATCGATATCATCATGAATAAAGATGCATTACAAGCCGAAGTTGACAGACGTATTCAACAAGCTGATTATACATTTGCATCATTAGATATCTTTAATGATCTTAAAAAACGTGCACAAACAATTTTAGCTGAAAATCGTAACAATGTACCATTAAATAAAAGAGTATCTCAAGCAGATATTGATACATTAACTAATCAGATGCAACATACTTTAATTCGAAGTGTTGATGCTGAAAATGCAGTAAATCAAAAAGCTGATCAAATGGAAGATTTAGTTAATCAAAATGATGAACTGACAGATGAAGAAAAACAAGCAGCAATACAAGTTATCGAGGAACATAAAGGCAATATTATTGGTGATATTGGTGATCAAACGACTGATGATGGCGTTACTAGAATCAAAGATCAAGGTATACAGACCTTAAGTGGGGATACTGCAACACCGGTTGTTAAACCAAATGCTAAAAAAGCAATACGTGATAAAGCAACGAAACAAA
>NZ_JACYHC010000643.1:0-2230 GCF_017152085.1 Staphylococcus sp. EG-SA-2 | reverse complement strand
TTTATTCATGTGCCATACATACCAGAGCAGGTCATTGGTAAACCCGATACACCATCTATGCCATTAGAAAAGATAGTTGCAGGTTTGACTGCAGCCATTGAAGCTATTTCTAATGATGAGGATTTACGTATAGCTCTAGGCACAACGGAATAGTTATAAATGCACAAACAAAAGCACCCTAATTTGTTAGTTTAAGTCTAACTTTAGGGTGCTTTTGGATGATTGGTATACAGTTTTACTATAATGATGTATTTTAGCTAAACGACATTGTTTAGTCTTCTTTTTTTAACTTCCTAAAATTTACAAATGTATAAATAATAAATGCTATATTTAGAATGATGAGTATACTTACTGAAACTAAATTAAAAGTGTCTGGTTCTTTACTAAAGATAGCTGCTATCCTTGCTATCAAACTTGGCAATGAAATTACCAACACGATGAGCGCATAAATTTTCTGTTTAATTAAAATACAAATTACAATAAGCGCAATTAAAAGTACTAACCCAACGATGAAACTCTGTTTGTCACTTAACTCAAAGAAACTATAGATAGGATATTTTTTAATAATCAAACCACCAAAAATCATCCATAAAAATACGACAATTCCATAAGTCACATTTATAACATACGTTATTTTTTGGTCACCAAATCGGACTAATGTATTGCGTAGAATCAGCATACCAATGACAACACCTAAAATAACGATACTAGCTATATAAAGTAAAAATGCAATTGTCACATCAAATGTACCCAAATCTAAAAACCTAGGAATTATAATGACTGCTAATATAAAAGAGAAGTACAAAGTAATATATTTATACAAACCGGTAGTAAGACTTATCTCAGGTGATAATTGATCAGCCATTGACTTAATCGGTGTATTAATAATTGAACTTGTATCTTCGTTATTTTTTTCAGCCATAGTTAAATGATCTTCGAGCTCTTCCAATAACTCTTCTACTTCTGCTTCAGTCTTACCTCTAAATAACAATTCAACACGTAATTTTTCTAAAAAATCTTGAGATTGTTTAGTTAACATCGTTTTCCCCTCCAAACAAGTTAATCATCCCTTTATTCAAAGCTTGCCATTTTGATTTAAATACTTTTAGTTCCTTTAAACCTGAATCGGTAATCGTATAGTATTTCCGCCTCGGGCCGCCATTACTAGATTTTTTTATTGTCGTATCAACGTATCCTTTTTTGTTTAAACGCATTAAAACTGGATAAATACTACCCTCACTTATCTCTGGAAACTCTTGATTCTTAAGTTTCGTCATAATTTCATATCCATACGTTTCGCCTTGGGCAATGAGACCTAATATCGCCCCATCTAAGAGACCTTTCATAATCTGATCTGACACTGACATTTTAATCACCTACTATCTTACATAATAAGATAGTACATTGAGAACTTTTCGTCAACTATCTTTTATTGTAAGGTAGTTGTTGTACACATTCCTTAAATGACTAACAACTTTGTTAATAGGGTAATACTTACGGAAGTATGTTTTATTTATGGGGGAGGAATTAATAATGACTACAAAAACAGTATTTGATGTCATTGATATGGGGTTAGGATATTTAGTAAATGTGTATGATGCTTGGAAAGTTGAAAAGGTACTTGATGATTATCATGAGCCTTTTTCTAATACCATTCATTGGCAATTTGGGCATGTATTAACAATTTTTGAATCGGCCTTAGCTGTTGCTGGTAAAGAGAATATTGATTTAAATATCTATAGACCTTTATTCGGAAATGGTTCGTCTCCAGATGAATGGAAGGATGAAGTACCGAGTATTGAAAAGATTTTAGAAGGTCTCCAAACATTACCTGAACGTGCACGAAATCTAACTGAAGATGATTTAGCAATTGAATTGAAACAACCAATTGTTGGTTGTAATAACTTAGAAGAGTTATTAGTATTAAATGCCATTCACATCCCACTTCATGCTGGTAAAATTGAAGAGATGTCTCGTATATTAAAAAATTTAAAATAAATATGTGCTTATTAACCGTTAACAACACGTTAACGGGTTTTTTATTTGTTTAAAAGGCCACTTTTTTGAATTTAATAAACACCATCTATACCAGTTCTTCACCGCTTCTCGAAAAATAATTATATTAATGATTTCGTTAATTTAATTTTATATTTAATTATTACTGTACATCTTTTGTAGTTAGCTTTATTCTTAAATTGAAATATGTATAAAACATAGAAAGAAGGACGTT
>NZ_JACYHC010000642.1:0-14663 GCF_017152085.1 Staphylococcus sp. EG-SA-2 | reverse complement strand
AATCATTCATAATATTGTTACTATACTAATTCAAGGTGGTTCAACGCATGTCTCATAATGAAAATCTTAAATTGGCGCAACGCGGTGCTTATTTGAGTTTAATTGTATATATAATCTTATCTATTGTTAAGTATGTCACGGGTTTTGTCTTTAACTCTGCAGCTGTAAGAGCCGACGCATTAAACAATATGACAGATATTATCGTTTCTTTAGCTGTTATTATTGGATTGAAAATTTCAATTAAACCTGCCGATCGAAATCATCCTTATGGCCATTTGAAGTCTGAAAATATTTCTTCATTATTGGTGTCATTTGTCATTATGTTTGTAGGTATCCAAGTAGTTATTCAAAATGCACCTCGTTTGTTCAAAGAAGATGACGTTGTACCTAACGCAATAACAATTATCGTCAGCTTAATCAGTGGTCTTGTAATGTTGATTGTATTTGCAGTCAATCAAAGACTAGCGAAAAGAACGAAAAGTAGTTCTTTAAATTCGGCTGCCAAAGATAATTTATCAGATAGTTTAGTCAGCATTGGAACAGCGATAGGATTAATTTTTACGCAAATCGGTTTCCCAATTGTCGATATTATTTTAGCAACATTACTAGGCTTACTAATCGTTTATACTGGTTTTGGTATTTTTAAAGAAGCAATTTTTATGTTGAGTGATGGTTTCAATGAAACTGAATTAGAAGCGTATCGCAATGATATTTTAGAAGTTGATGAAGTACAAGAAGTTAAAAGTATTAAAGGGCGTTACCATGGAAGTAGTGTGTTTATTGATGTCACAATTGTTGTAGATGCTAACCTTTCCTTAGTAGAAGCGCATCAAATTTGTGACAATGTCGAACATCATTTGCACAAAAAAGGTATTTCCTCAGTATACGTTCACCCAGAACCAGACCATCTATAATGTATTTAAACGTCTTCATAGATATATAAATATCTGAGGAGGCGTTTTTATTACATCTATTTTTAGGCTTACCTAAAAATATTTTTTAAACCTTAGAAAAATAGCGAACAAAGGTGTATAATATGATTTGTTATTAGGTGGTTATTGATTCATTTATGAATTAAAAAATGAAAATGGGGAATAGGATTTATGTATTTAATGTCTAGTGATAATTGATTTAATCATTGAATTTTAAAATATATTGAAAAGAAAATTACTAAGATTAAATCATCTTAAAATATCCCTGAAATAACGTCCTAAAGATTAAAGGAAAGAGGTTATAAGTTATGCCAAAATTAATTTTATGTCGTCATGGACAAAGCGAGTGGAATGCTAAAAACTTATTTACTGGATGGGAAGATGTTAATTTATCTGAACAAGGTATTAATGAAGCGACTAGAGCAGGTGAAAAAGTAAGAGAAAATAACATTGCCATCGATGTAGCTTTTACATCGTTATTAACACGTGCTTTAGATACAACGCATTATATTTTAACTGAATCTAAACAACAATGGATTCCTGTATATAAAAGCTGGCGTTTAAATGAACGCCACTATGGTGGATTGCAAGGCTTAAATAAAGATGATGCTAGAAAAGAATTTGGAGAAGAACAAGTACATATTTGGCGTCGTTCTTATGATGTGAAACCACCTGCTGAAACCGAAGAACAACGTGAAGCTTACTTAGCTGATCGTCGATATAATCATTTAGATAAACGTATGATGCCTTATTCTGAAAGTCTGAAAGATACTTTAGTTCGAGTGATACCATTTTGGACAGATCATATTTCACAATATTTGCTAGATGGTCAAACGGTATTAGTTTCTGCACACGGAAATTCAATTCGCGCATTAATTAAATATCTTGAAGATGTGTCAGATGAAGATATCATTAATTATGAAATTAAAACAGGTGCACCGCTTGTTTATGAATTAACGGATGATTTAGAAGTTATAGATAAATACTACTTATAAAAAAAGAGCTGCATGTACACAAGGAGTGAGTGTATATGCAGCTCTTAAATATGTGAAGTAATGTAAGGAAATAGTTAAGTATAGAGTTTATATTAACGAGCTAGGGATACTCGAAAATATAGTTAGACATACAATATAGTCAAATTAAAACAATTATTTCGCTCTTTTGTGTTGCTTAATAATCTTTAAAGCACGCTTTCTTGTTTTAATGTTAGGGCTATTTAAATTTCGACGAGCAGTCTGTAAATCTAATTTCATCTCTATCCCTCCTTGTAAATATATTATGACCGATAACTACTCATATGTAAATAGTAATGATTACGTTTTAAAGAAATTGTAATAAAGTCGTGCTAATTTTTTGGAAAATGGGTATAATTACCGGATATCTAAAAATGTGTGTCGTTTTTTAGATGGTGAGGGGGAAGCTTTAAATGTCGAAGAAACAAAAATTAACGATGATTATTACTATGCTGATGGGTGGATTTTTTGGATTATTAAATGAAACACTATTAGTGACGGCTTTACCAAGTATTATGAAAGATTTTGAAATTTCATATACACAAGTTCAATGGCTGACAACAGCTTTTTTATTGACTAATGGGATTGTTATTCCTTTGTCCGCGCTTGTTATACAACGTTATACAACAAGACAAGTGTTTTTAGTGGGTATTTCTATCTTTTTCTTAGGTACATTACTCGGCGGCTTGAGTCCGCACTTTGCAACATTATTAGTTGCTAGAATTATTCAGGCGTTAGGCGCAGGTATTATGATGCCATTGATGATGACAACGATTTTGGATGTTTTCCAACCGCATGAACGCGGTAAATATATGGGGATATTTGGTTTGGTAATTGGTTTAGCACCAGCTATTGGACCTACTCTTTCAGGTTACCTTGTTGAATATTTTAACTGGAGATCGCTTTTCCATGTTGTCGCTCCAATTGCAGCTGTGACATTTTTAATTGGATTTAAAACGATAAAAAATGTTGGAACTACAATTAAAGTACCTATTGATTTTATTTCTGTCATTTTTTCTGTACTAGGTTTCGGCGGGTTATTGTATGGAACGAGTTCAATTTCAGAAAAAGGTTTTGATAATCCTATCGTATTATTATCTATGATTGGAGGCGTTGTTTTAGTCGCATTATTTGTATTACGTCAATATCGGCTATCAACACCATTATTAAATTTTGCTGTATTTAAAAATAAACAATTTACAGTTGGTATCATTATTATGGGTGTCACAATGGTATCGATGATTGGTTCGGAAACGATTTTACCTATCTTTGTGCAAAATTTATTGCATCGTTCAGCTTTAGATTCTGGATTAACTTTATTACCAGGAGCAATTGTTATGGCATTTATGTCGATGACTTCGGGTGCTTTATATGAAAAGTTTGGTCCTAGAAAGCTTGCTTTAGTAGGTATGGCGATTGTTGTTATTACTACGGCTTATTTTGTTGTAATGGATGAACAAACATCAACAATCATGTTGGCAACAGTTTATGCGATTCGAATGGTTGGTATCGCGTTAGGATTAATTCCAGTAATGACCCATACGATGAATCAATTAAAGCCAGAAATGAATGCACACGGTTCATCTATGACAAACACAGTACAACAAATTGCTGGTTCTATCGGAACAGCTGCATTAATTACTATTTTATCTCATGCAAGCAAAAACTTTTCTCCAACTATGTCAGACTATAATGGCATGAACAAAATTGATATGATGAATCAAATTAAAGTTGATACGATGTTGCATGGTTATCACGCTGGATTTTTATTTGCATTATTGATTACAGTTGTTAGTTTCTTTTGTTCATTTATGTTACAAGGGAAGAAAAAAGAAGTTGATTCTCGTCAATAAATATAAGTTGCTAGCTATATAAAGCTTTTTAGCAAAAGTTCAACATATTGACTTATCCGGCATTTCAGATTAAAATACTTTTATTCCGATTAGAATAATAAGAATAAGGAGATATATTCTATGAAAAGACTTTTATTTGTGATGATAGCTTTCGTTTTCATATTGGCTGCATGTGGAAACAATTCGTCGAAAGACAAGGAAGCTAATAAAGATAGCAAGACAATTAATGTTGGTACTGAGGGGACTTATGCACCATTTAGTTTCCATGATAAAGATGGTAAATTAACTGGTTACGATATTGATGTTATTAAAGCAGTGGCTAAAGAAGAAGGTTTAAAACTTAAATTTAATGAAACTTCTTGGGATTCTATGTTTGCAGGTTTAGACGCAGGGCGTTTTGATGTAATCGCGAACCAAGTAGGTATTAATCCTGATAGAGAAAAGAAATATAAATTTTCTAAGCCTTACACATTCTCAAGTGCTGTTTTAGTTATTCGTGAAAATGAAAAAGATATTAAAGATTTTGATGATGTTAAAGGTAAGAAGTTAGCACAAACATTCACATCTAATTATGGTAAATTAGCTAAGGATAAAGGTGCTGATATTACAAAAGTTGATGGCTTTAACCAATCAATGGATTTATTATTGTCTAAGCGTGTTGATGGTACATTTAATGATAGTCTGTCATACTTGGATTATAAAAAACAAAAACCTAATGCTAAGATCAAAGCAATCAAAGGTAATGCTGAACAAAGTAGATCTGCATTTGCATTTTCTAAAAAAGCAGATGATGAAACAGTTCAAAAATTCAATGATGGCTTGAAAAAAATCGAGGAAAACGGTGAATTAGCTAAAATAGGTAAGAAATGGTTTGGTCAAGATGTTTCTAAATCTAAATAGCGAACAACAACATGCGCTAGATGCTGCAAAACAAGCTTTCGGACCTATGCTAGAAGGTTTGGTCAAATATTCAATTCCTATTACATTAGTTACATTTGTTTTAGGATTGATTATTGCATTATTTACAGCATTAATGCGAATTTCAACGAGTAAAATTTTAAGAAGTATTTCACGTGTCTATGTATCTATTATTCGAGGAACACCAATGATAGTACAACTATTTATCATATTTTATGGTATTCCAGAATTAGGTAGATTATTAACAAATGACGCTGACAACCAATGGACATTGGCACCTGTAGTGGCTGCTATTATTGGTTTATCATTAAATGTAGGTGCGTATGCTTCGGAAATTATTCGTGGCGGTATTATTTCTATACCGAAAGGACAAACAGAAGCTGCATATTCCATCGGTATGACGTATGGTCAAACGATACAACGTATCATTTTACCGCAGGCAATTCGAGTGTCGATTCCTGCACTAGGTAATACATTTTTAAGTTTAATCAAAGATACATCATTATTAGGATTTATTTTAGTGGCTGAAATGTTTAGAAAAGCTCAAGAAGTTGCGTCTACAACATATGAATATTTAACAATTTATGTGTTAGTTGCGCTAATGTACTGGGTGGTATGCTTTATTATTTCAATTATCCAAGGTATCTATGAATCTTATATTGAAAGAGGGTATCGCTCATGATTCAATTGAACAATATCCATAAATCATTTAATGATGTTGAAGTCATCAAAGGTATTGATTTATCTGTTGAACAAGGTGAGGTTGTAACCTTAATCGGTCGATCTGGTTCAGGTAAAACAACATTGTTACGTATGATTAATGCATTAGAAATTCCAACTGAAGGTACAGTTTATGTTAACGGCAAAACATATACATCTAAAGATAAAAAATCACAAATAGAAGTTCGTAAACAGTCTGGCATGGTATTTCAAAGTTATAACCTTTTTCCGCATAAGACGGCATTAGAAAATGTAATGGAAGGTCTTATCACAGTTAAAAAGTTGAAAAAGGATGAGGCACGTGGGAAATCACTTGAGTTACTTGAGAAAGTTGGTTTAACACATGTCAAAGATCAACGTCCACATGCATTATCAGGTGGTCAACAACAACGTGTTGCTATTGCAAGAGCACTAGCAATGAACCCTAAAGTGATGTTGTTTGATGAACCAACATCTGCACTTGATCCTGAACTTGTGAATGATGTTTTAAAGGTTATTAAAGATTTGGCTAATGAAGGCATGACAATGGTCATTGTGACACATGAAATGCGTTTTGCAAAAGAAGTATCTAATAACATTGTATTTATTCATGAAGGCATGATCGGAGAACAAGGGGCTCCAGAAGAGATGTTCAATCGTCCGAAAACAGAAGAATTAAGACGTTTCTTAAATGTTATAAATGAAGAATAATCAAATAAAACCACGTATCATGTTTTAGTATGGTGATGATGCCATATACATGATGCGTGGTTCTTTGTTATGTTGTCATAATCTTGGAGCGATATTTTAACGACGTTTATGATTTAAGTACGTTTGTACCTTATATAGTAATGGTTTGATAGGCTTAATAAAGTCACCGATATACTCTTCTACATGTGCGTTAAAACCTTTTTTGAATTGTTGGACGCCATAGTCTTCTGATGACTCTGAATAGTCACCGGTAATACCATAAAAATTATAGCGATCAATATGATGCGCTTTAGCAAACTTAATCATTTCCCACTGCAAATGGTAGGCACCCATATAAGCATTATATTTAGGGTTTGAACCACTAGATAAGTAATAAACTTCATGCTCATTGTAGATAAATAAAGCAGAAGCTAAGTTTAAGACTGCACCATCTTGTTCAATTTGTTCTATTGTATTGTCGATTTTACGCTTATTGCTATTTAGCTGTTGTTCTAGCTGTGTGCGTTTCGTTTTATTTTTCTTTGAATTAGGACTTTCTTCCAATGCTTCTTCAACACCTGAGAGTTCAGTTGTTAATTGTTGTTGCTTTAATTGTAACGTTTTTAAATACTCGTTTAAATCAATATACGCCAACTTTAACATGGCGTGGTCATCGTATAACTTTTGCATTTCTTCAAAGTATGGTAACTCACGGAATTTGAAACCGTGCTTTTCCTCAGCCATATGGAATAAGTCGAAAAAAGTTTGCGTTTCATCAATCGTTAACGTTTTAGTTTTGACACCAATATCATATGTTTTTTTAATATTACGTCTCGTTTGATAATCCATTTCTTTTAAAAGTTGGTCTTCAGTCTTATCTTTTAAATCTAACACTGACAGCCAACGGATTTGGCTCATTGAATCATAACCTACAGGGAAACCTTGGTGTTTATAACCTAATTTATCCATTGTTCTAACAAATGCTCGGTTATCATAAGATTTAACAATTTCACCGTCTGCATTGCGTAAATTTTCAATTAAATATGGATCTACAAGGACATATAAACAATTGTGTTTCTTTAAATATGACGTTAATGCTTTAAAGAAAAATGCTACTAATGATTGATTTGTATAATCCATCACTGGCCCGCGATGTGTATAAAAATATTTGAAAAATTTAAGTGTGCGTGCTTCTGTCAATAAGCATCCTGCAATCACTTGACCATTGTCATCTTTAACCCCTACAAGATGCACATCGCCTTTTAAATCAACTCTATGATTGTAATGAATAGCTGATTGTGTGTAATGTGAAAAATGCTTTGTTGTAAACGCATTGAACTCATCCGAAGTCAACGTTACAAAGTTCATTTTATCCCATCCCTCTCTGAATTGAACTGTAATTTTTGAATTTATTAATAATGCTATTTTTTTATTTTATCAAAAACTGATTACAAATACACATAGAAAATGAAATATATTTTTCTTTGACTATACATAACTGTTATTTCTTTGGATATTTATATTAAATGCATTGGTAGTAGTTGTAGCGCATTAATGTTTGACGGTGTATAGTATTAATTATATTGAAAGTTAGTTGGAAGTTGATAGTAGGAGTGGGAGCATTGAAGCGATTTGTGGCGACGGTATTATTATTACTAGTCTTTATATCAGGATGTGGTAATGATAAATATGTGAAAGAAATAGATGAAGCAGTTAAAATTCAAAATCAAAAACAAGAACAACTTGCCAAAAAAGGCAACGGTGATCGTGTTGATCATTTTGAACGCAAAGATGCTAATATTTATGTCTATGATAAGGATAAAATTATCATTTTAGCTTATAAACCTTTGAGTAATGATGATGAAGTGCATTATTATGCATATGATTTTAGTGATAAACGTGTATCATATAAGCAAGATTTTGATTCGAGACGATATTATCAACAACATGATGCGGATTATCATGAAGAAAATATGACGAACTAGATATGAACAGGAGTTATTATGACTAAAAAATTACTAACATTATTTATAGTGAGCATGTTAATTTTAACAGCTTGCGGTAAAAAAGAATCAGCAACGACATCCTCGAAAAACGGCAAACCATTAGTTGTCATATATGGCGACTATAAATGTCCTTATTGTAAAGAATTAGATGAAAAAGTCATGCCAAAGTTGCGTAAAAATTATATAGATAATCACAAAGTGGAATACCAATTTGTCAATTTAGCTTTCTTAGGTAAAGACTCAATTGTTGGTTCGCGTGCGAGTCATGCAGTATTGATGTATGCACCTAAATCATTTTTAGATTTTCAAAAGCAATTATTTGCTGCCCAGCAAGATGAAAATAAAGAATGGTTAACAAAAGAACTATTAGATAAACATATTAAACAACTGCATTTAGATAAAGAGACGGAAAATAAAATTATAAAAGATTACAAGACAAAAGATAGCAAGTCTTGGAAAGCTGCAGAGAAAGATAAAAAAATAGCGAAAGATAATCATATAAAAACGACACCAACTGCATTTATTAATGGCGAGAAAGTTGAAGATCCATATGATTATGAAAGTTATGAGAAGTTATTAAAAGATAAAATAAAATAGTCTTAATTGTTGAGATAAGTAAGTGATATCAATTTATTAGGACAATATGAAAAGGCAATTTCTATTAGCGATATGATAGAGATTGTCTTTTTAATGTATGAAGTCTAAATAGGTAGAAATTATCATGTAAACATTGTTTAGTAGGGAATCAGTACAGGATAGGTATTGATTCTTCCCCGTGCGAAATCTTGATTAGTAGTTTTTTTCTGTGTCGCTTGTTTTATTGTACAGATATTTGTACAATTGAGGTGTGTTAAAAGGAGGCGATAAATATGATTATTAAAAATTATTCATACGCTCGACAGAATTTAAAGGCACTTATGACAAAAGTAAATGATGATAGTGATATGGTAACTGTAACATCTACTGATGATAAAAACGTAGTAATCATGTCAGAATCAGATTATAACTCCATGATGGAAACACTTTACCTCCAACAGAACCCAAATAATGCTGAACACTTAGCTCAATCAATTGCAGATCTAGAACGTGGGAAAACTATAACGAAAGATATAGATGTATAATGGCTAGGTTAAATATTACGTTTTCGCCTCAAGCCTTTGAAGATTATAAGTATTTTCAGCAGAACAATAAAAAAATGGTGAAGAAGATTAATGAGTTACTTAAAAGTATTGACAGAAATGGTGCATTGGAAGGTATAGGTAAGCCTGAAAAGTTAAAATCGAATCTGACTGGGTATTATAGTAGACGTATCAATCACGAACATAGATTGGTTTATACAGTAGATGACAATCATATAAAAATAGCATCATGTAAATACCATTATTAAATCTAAAAGTCACACTATAAAAATAGGGTAAGTTATTTTAGGACAATATGAAAAGGCAATTTCTATTAGCAATATGATAGAGATTGTCTTTTTTCTTATATTATGACGTTCGTAAATACTATAAAGTTTTCTGTATCATATTTGTACAATAGTCATGTATTAGATAAAACGAAAAGTGGTAAATACCTAAAGTATGATTCGACTTTATATTATTTATAAAAACAGTGCTTGTATTTTAAGTAGCATGAGTATATAATTTTAAAACGTAAAGATTACTATTTAGGAGGGTGACTATGAAAAAGAAATTAGGTATGTTACTTCTTGTACCAGCCGTAACTTTATCATTAGCCGCATGTGGGAATGATGATGGAAAAGATAAAGATGGCAAGGTAACAATTAAAACGACAGTTTATCCATTGCAATCATTTGCAGAGCAAATTGGTGGAAAACACGTGAAGGTATCATCAATCTATCCAGCAGGGACAGATTTACATAGCTATGAACCAACACAAAAAGATATATTAAGTGCAAGCAAGTCAGACTTGTTTATGTATACAGGGGATAATTTAGATCCGGTTGCTAAGAAAGTTGCATCTACTATCAAAGATAAAGATAAAAAACGGTCTTTAGAGGATAAATTAGATAAAGCAAAGCTTTTAACTGATCAACACGAGCATGGTGAAGAGCATGAACATGAGGGGCATGATCATGAGAAAGAAGAACATCATCATCATGGTGGATATGATCCACACGTATGGTTAGATCCTAAAATTAACCAAACTTTCGCTAAAGAAATTAAAGATGAATTAGTGAAAAAAGATCCAAAACATAAAGATGACTATGAGAAAAACTACAAAAAATTAAACGACGATCTTAAGAAAATTGATAACGATATGAAGCAAGTTACAAAAGATAAGCAAGGTAATGCAGTATTTATTTCACATGAATCAATTGGATACTTAGCTGATCGTTATGGTTTTGTTCAAAAAGGTATTCAAAATATGAATGCTGAAGATCCATCACAAAAAGAATTAACTAAAATTGTTAAAGAAATTAGAGATAGCAATGCTAAATATATTCTTTACGAAGATAATGTTGCGAATAAAGTGACTGAAACAATTCGTAAAGAAACAGATGCGAAGCCTTTAAAATTCTACAACATGGAGTCTTTAAATAAAGAACAACAGAAAAAAGATAATATTACGTATCAATCATTAATGAAATCGAATATTGAAAATATCGGTAAAGCTTTAGACAGTGGTGTTAAAGTGAAAGACGACAAAGCTGAAAGTAAACACGATAAAGCAATTTCTAATGGGTATTTTAAAGATGAGCAAGTTAAAGACCGTGAATTAAGCGATTATGCTGGTGAATGGCAATCTGTTTACCCTTACTTAAAAGACGGTACGCTTGATGAAGTGATGGAACATAAAGCTGAAAATGATCCGAAGAAATCTGCTAAAGATTTAAAAGCTTATTATGACAAAGGATATAAAACTGATATTACTAACATTGATATAAAAGGAAATGAAATTACATTTACTAAAGATGGTAAGAAACACACTGGTAAATATGAATACAATGGTAAGAAAACATTGAAATATCCTAAAGGTAACCGTGGCGTGAGATTTATGTTTAAATTGGTCGATGGTAATGATAAAGACTTACCGAAATTCATCCAATTTAGCGATCACAACATTGCACCTAAAAAGGCAGAACACTTCCATATCTTTATGGGTAATGATAATGACGCGTTATTAAAAGAAATGGATAACTGGCCAACATATTATCCTTCAAAATTAAATAAAGACCAAATCAAAGAAGAAATGTTAGCACATTAATTCAACAGGTTTGCACACTCTACTCAACTGTTAATAGCTGAATAGAGTGTGTTTTTTATTTCGTAGTTATCAATTTCAACAGAGGGAATGATTAATATTACTATAGTTTATAACAAATGGTTTGGTAACATATGTTACTCAATGCATGTTAAGATGAGTAAATATAAAAGATAGGGAGTGGGAAGATGACGATTAAAGTTGAAGATAATAAAATTATTTTTTCAAGAACGATAGAAGCACCGATTGAAAAGGTGTTTGATGCCTATACGACAAAAGAATTATTTGAAAAATGGTTTCATCCAAAAGGGGCTAGCACAAAAGTATTTCGCTTTAATGCTGTTTCAGGCGGTGATGCATTTTATGCGATTAAAACACCTACAATGACCAGCTATACATTAGCAGAATATAAAACGGTTAAGCGTCCATATTTAATTGAATATATTGACTCATTTGCGACACCTCAAGGTGCAAAAGATACAAAAATGCCAAGCATGAAAATTACTTTGTCATTTTCCAAGAGCAATACAACGAAAACGACAGTGACATCAACATCGGTATTTCCAACAAAAGAAGCCGCTCAACAAGTCATAAACATGGGTGTTGAACAAGGTATGAATCAAACTTTAGATCAACTTGATGCATTATTGAAATAAAGTTGTTGAAAATATGTAAAAACTTTTTTGTTTCATTCGGTTTATAATAATCTTGTAATATTATAAAAATGAGGGATGATTCGATGGTAGAACGTTATATCAAAGTTTTAATATTATATATTTTCACAACACTACTATCTTCTATTTCAGTAACGTCAAAATGTGTACCTAATAAAGTTATAAGGTTTATTTTACGTACTGCAATTGGTTACAGTATATTTGCATATGGTTTACATTACTTTTCAAATTTAAAAAAGAATAAGTAATACTTTACATAAAGCGAGATAAAATGAGCGTCGTAATATCTTAAATCATAAAGATATTAGCCAATCACGCGATTTATCTCGCTGTTTTTATGAAAGAAAACTACATTTTTGAGAGAATAAAAAGATTTTTCTGAAATTTAATCTATCAATTACATTGATTTACTAATATAATTAGAAAGTAAATTTTATTTGATCAAAGTAAATGGGGGAAGTACTGTGATAGAAAATAAGAAAACAGTTGAAGATACATATTCAACAGGCGCAATTGTTGATTCAATATCATCTTCAGTACAAATGAAGCAAGTAATGGTACAGCAAACACCTGGCCGATATATGCTTAAAGCAATGATGGCCGGATTTTTACTCTCAATCGTTACTGTATTTATGTTCGGAATAAAGACGCAGTTTGCGAGTACTCACGTAGATGGACTTATCAATTTAATGGGAGCCATTGCTTTTAGTTTAGGTTTGATTTTAGTTGTATTAACTAACTCTGAATTATTAACAAGTAACTTCATGTACTTTACAGTAGGCTGGTATTATAAAGTCGTTTCTGTTAAGAAGATGACTTGGATTTTATTATATTGTTTCTTAGGAAATATTTTAGGTGGGTTTGTGTTATTTTTCTTAATGAAATTTGCGCATGTCATGACACCTGAAATGACACAAGCTTTAACAGCTTTAGTTCAGAAAAAGACTGTTGATTCAACATGGTTGAATATTTTTACAAAAGGTATTTTCTGTAACTTCTTTATTAATATTGGTATTTTCATCTCTATGCAATTCAAAGGCGGCTTAACAAAGGCATTCTTCATAGCTTGTGGTGTCGTGGTCTTTGTATACATGGGATATGAGCACGTTGTGTTCAATGCAGGTCTATATGCAGGTATGGTATTCTTTAACCTTGATGCAGTTTCATGGTTACATGTTTTAAAAAATATCGTTTTTGCTTTCTTAGGTAACTTTGTCGGTGGCGGTATTTTTGTAGGTCTCGTTTATGCTTTCTTAAATGGTAAGCGTAATCGTTTAGAGCAACAATAATTAAGATGTAGTGATTAAATAGCGTAACAATGAATCATTCTTCCAAACCATTCATGAATTTGAATGGTTTTTTTACGTTGAGAGAGTAATTTTTAATAAGTTTCATGAGAGTATTGGTGTATTCAGATGAAGCATACTTTCTGACATGTGATAAATTTATTGATACACTTTGATGGATATTTATTTTAAAAATAAAATATGGTTAAATCATTTAAAAAAGAGTGGGGATTAATATGACAAAAACGATGATTCGACTCGCAAGTGAACAAGATGCAGAAAAATTGCAACAACTCATGCATGAAGCATTTACGCCTCTAAGAGAACTAGGTATTGATTGGCCTTCAGTTAATGCTAATTTAGATGCTGTTAAAGAAAATATAGATAAAAATACTACATTTGTCATGACAATTGATGATGAAATTATATCTACGATTACGGTTAGATATCCTTGGGGAAGTGTGAAAAGTATTTCGGGCTATCCTTTTGTCTGGTGGTTTGCGACAAATCCTGAGTATGAAGGGAAAGGCTATGGTAGCCAATTACTTACTTATGTTGAAGAAGCATTTTTGCGAGATACGTTAAAGTCAGCGGCAGTTACTTTAGGTACATCTGCAAGATTGCATCCGTGGTTACTTAAAATTTATGAAAAAAGAGGTTATGAAATATACAGCGAACATGAAAATGATGATGGCGATTTAGGTGTGATCATGCGCAAAGTATTGATACCCGAGCGCTTTGACGAAACAATATTAGGCCAACCACCATTTTAAGATAATAATATACACTACAAGCGACCGATATATTGATGCTTGCTCAAATAAATGTTGAGTAGGGATTCATATATCGGTCGCTTTTTTTGATTTAACAAAAAGGGAAAATGTATAAGGAATATGCATGACTACAGGCATCAGGGAATTCCCTGATTTTACATTATAATGTGATTCTTTTCACAAAAACAAAATGATTTGGTATACAATACGTGTGAAAGGGTTGGTAAATGTGAATGGGAATATCATTGTTGCACATGGCATGAGGCACGGACGACAGAATCAAGCGTTAGAAGCATTTATTTCTGAATTAGTAAAAGATGATATACATCACTATGATATTGCGTTTTTAGAAAGTGAGCATCAGGATTTAGAGACGGTAATGACGACGTTGATTCAAAGTGGGGTTGACCATTTTAAAATTGTACCATTGCTAATCTTTAGTGCAATGCATTATCTCAAGGATATACCGAATATCGTTCATGAAATGAAACGACGGTATCCAGACATAAAGGTAGAAGTAAGCGAGCCACTTGGCACACATCCTTTAATGAGACGATTAATTGAACAACGTATTTGTGACGCATTAGCAGGTGA
>NZ_JACYHC010000641.1:0-2256 GCF_017152085.1 Staphylococcus sp. EG-SA-2 | reverse complement strand
TACATAGCAAGCGTTCTCATGTTGGAGCCTAAATTAATCATTGCAGACGAACCAGTTGCATCATTGGATGCTTTGAACGGTAATCAAGTGATGGATTTATTACAGCATATTGTATTAGAACATGGTCAAACATTATTTATTATCACACATAACTTAAGTCATGTATTGAAATATTGTCAGTACATTTATGTTTTAAAAGAAGGTCAAATCATTGAACGAGGTAATATTAATCATTTCAAGTATGAGCATTTGCATCCGTATACTGAACGTCTAATTAAATATAGAACACAATTAAAGAGGGATTACTATGATTGAGTTAAAACATGTGACTTTTGGTTATAATAAAAAGCAGATGGTGCTACAAGATATCAATATTACTATACCTGATGGAGAAAATGTTGGTATTTTAGGCGAAAGTGGCTGTGGTAAAAGTACGCTCGCTTCATTGGTTCTTGGCTTGTTTAAACCTGTTAAAGGAGAAATTTACTTAAGTGATAATGCTGTGTTAACGATTTTCCAACACCCTTTAACTAGCTTTAACCCTGATTGGACGATTGAGACCTCATTAAAAGAAGCGTTATATTATTACAGAGGCCTAACTGATAATACTGCTCAGGATCAATTATTATTACAACATTTATCTACTTTTGAGTTAAACGCGCAATTATTGACTAAATTACCAAGCGAAGTGAGTGGCGGACAATTACAAAGATTTAATGTCATGCGTTCGTTATTAGCACAGCCTCGCGTTTTAATATGTGATGAGATAACTTCAAATTTAGATGTTATAGCTGAACAAAATGTAATCAATATATTAAAAGCGCAAACGATTACGAACTTAAATCATTTTATCGTTATTTCTCATGATTTATCCGTGTTACAACGCTTAGTTAATAGAATTATCGTTCTTAAGGATGGCATGATAGTCGATGATTTTGCAATAGAGGAATTATTTAATGTTGATAGACACCCTTATACAAAAGAATTAGTGCAAACATTTTCATATTAGCTATTTAAGAATGCGATAATTCTAGACTTGTTATAAAATATAGATGAATCAAGTATATTAATCTAGACACTTATCGATTTTATTTTCTTTATTTAAAAATAATAATAAAAAGGAGTATCATTAATGGGATTACTTGATATTGCAAGTATTCGTTCTATAGAAAGAGGCTTTAATTATTATCAAAGTGAATGCGTCATTAACTTAAAATCATTTTCAGAAACGCAGCATGAGGCTGAAGTAAAGGGCAGTGGCAACAAAGTATATCGTTGTTATATTGATATGGAACATCCTAGAAAATCCAAATGTAATTGTCCTCATGCTGATGGAAGACGAGTGATATGTAAACATATGATTGCATTACTCTTTACAGCTAGTCCAGAAGCAGCAAATAAACATATAATGATGTTAAACGAAGTTGAAGAAGACTATCAATTACGCAGAAATATGTGGATTGATAGTCTTAAAGAAATGATTAATGATATGAGTGAAGAAGAACTCCGCGATGCATATTTAAACATGTTAATTGAACATGGAGAAATGGCAGAATTATTTGGATTAGATGAAGAGGAAGAAATGTTCGAGGACGAATTTTATTAAAATAGCCCCTATCGATTGATAATGATTATCATTTGATAGGGGTGCTTTTATTTATATGATTTTAAGACTTTGCAAATAGCTTGTGTATTATTATTGATGTGTTTGATTTTATCAAGTTTCAATATTGCGTGTGTGTATGCTTCTGATGGTCCTATAATATAGCCACTACTAGCATGTTGTAACATGAAAATATCATTGTGGTCATTACCAAATGCTATATATTTAACATCTGCATCAAATATATATTGTAATGCAGTATATTTATTAATATTTTGCGCTGTTATATCAATGTTATACTCATTTGAATGGTGAATCATTTCCAATTCTTGATGGTATTTATTTAGCTCGTCTAATATAGTTGTAATTTGTGCCGGGTCTATATTTAATAAAATGATCTTGATTGGTGTGTCGATATTTGCAACATCAATACAACTGGCCAGCTTATGTGGATCTAAACGCTCAAAAATCGCGTTCTCAGCGTCAAGTTGTGCAGCATAATTCCAATCATCATCAATAATATAATCTAACTCATACTTTTGAATTATTTTTAAGATATGGTGATATGTATCTGTATGAATTGGTTTGATAACAGAAATCTTTGATTGCTGTGAAATCATAGCACCATTTGCGCCAATTAATGTGTGCTGATG
>NZ_JACYHC010000640.1:0-2269 GCF_017152085.1 Staphylococcus sp. EG-SA-2 | reverse complement strand
TCTAATGATACTAATACAGTATCATCTGTAAATTCACCTCAAAATTCTACAAATGCGGAAAATGTTTCAACAACGCAAGATACTTCAACTGAAGCAACACCTTCAAACAATGAATCAGCTCCACAGAGTACAGATGCAAGTAATAAAGATGTAGTTAATCAAGCGGTTAATACAAGTGCGCCTAGAATGAGAGCATTTAGTTTATCGGCAGTAGCTGCAGATGCACCGGCAGCTGGCAAAGATATTACGAATCAGTTGACGAATGTGACAGTTGGTATTGACTCTGGAGATACAGTTTATCCGCACCAAGCAGGCTATGTCAAACTGAATTATGGTTTTTCAGTGCCTAATTCTGCTGTTAAAGGTGACACATTCAAAATAACTGTACCTAAAGAATTAAACTTAAATGGTGTAACTTCAACTGCTAAAGTGCCTCCAATTATGGCCGGAGATCAAGTATTGGCAAATGGTGTAATCGATAGTGATGGTAATGTTATTTATACATTTACAGACTATGTTGATACTAAAGAAAATGTAACAGCTAATATTACTATGCCAGCTTATATTGACCCTGAAAATGTTACAAAGACAGGTAATGTAACATTGACAACTGGCATAGGTAGTACAACAGCAAACAAAACAGTATTAGTAGATTATGAAAAATATGGTAAGTTTTATAACTTATCTATTAAAGGTACAATTGACCAAATCGATAAAACAAATAATACGTATCGTCAGACAATTTATGTCAATCCAAGTGGAGATAATGTTATTGCGCCGGTTTTAACAGGTAATTTAAAACCAAATACGGATAGTAATGCATTAATAGATCAGCAAAATACAAGTATTAAAGTATATAAAGTAGATAATGCAGCTGATTTATCTGAAAGTTACTTTGTGAATCCAGAAAACTTTGAGGATGTCACTAATAGTGTGAATATTACATTCCCAAATCCAAATCAATATAAAGTAGAGTTTAATACGCCTGATGATCAAATTACAACACCGTATATTGTAGTTGTTAATGGTCATATTGATCCGAATAGCAAAGGTGATTTAGCTTTACGTTCAACTTTATATGGATATGACTCAAGGTTTGTATGGAGATCTATGTCATGGGACAACGAAGTAGCATTTAATAACGGATCAGGTTCTGGTGACGGTATCGATAAACCAGTTGTTCCTGAACAACCTGATGAGCCTGGTGAAATTGAACCAATTCCAGAGGATTCAGATTCTGACCCAGGTTCAGATTCTGGCAGCGATTCTAATTCAGATAGCGGTTCAGATTCGGGTAGTGATTCTACATCAGATAGTGGTTCAGATTCAGCGAGTGATTCAGATTCAGCGAGTGATTCAGATTCCGACAGTGATTCCGACTCAGCGAGTGATTCAGATTCAGCAAGCGATTCAGATTCAGCGAGCGATTCAGATTCAGCGAGTGATTCAGATTCAGCGAGTGATTCAGATTCAGCAAGCGATTCCGACTCAGACAATGACTCGGATTCAGATAGCGATTCTGACTCAGACAGTGACTCAGATTCCGATAGCGATTCTGACTCAGACAGTGACTCAGATTCAGATAGCGATTCAGATTCAGATAGCGATTCAGATTCCGACAGTGATTCCGACTCAGACAGCGATTCTGACTCCGACAGTGATTCCGACTCAGACAGCGATTCAGATTCCGACAGTGATTCCGACTCAGATAGCGATTCCGACTCAGATAGCGACTCAGATTCAGACAGCGATTCAGATTCAGACAGCGATTCAGATTCAGATAGCGATTCAGATTCCAACAGTGACTCAGATTCCGACAGTGACTCGGATTCAGATAGCGATTCAGATTCCGACAGTGACTCAGACTCAGACAGTGATTCGGATTCAGCGAGTGATTCGGATTCAGATAGTGATTCCGACTCCGACAGTGACTCGGATTCAGATAGCGACTCAGACTCGGATAGCGACTCGGATTCAGATAGCGATTCGGACTCAGATAGCGATTCAGAATCAGACAGCGATTCAGAATCAGACAGCGATTCAGATTCAGACAGCGACTCAGATTCAGATAGTGACTCGGATTCAGCGAGTGATTCAGACTCAGGTAGTGACTCCGATTCATCAAGTGATTCCGACTCAGAAAGTGATTCAAATAGCGATTCCGAGTCAGGTTCTAACAATAATGTAGTTCCGCCTAATTCACCTAAAAATGGTACTAATGCTTCTAATAAAAATGAGGCTAAAGATAGTAAAGAACCATTACCAGATA
>NZ_JACYHC010000639.1:0-2269 GCF_017152085.1 Staphylococcus sp. EG-SA-2 | reverse complement strand
TAGACAGGGTTACTGAATATCTTGAATCACATATAAGTGGACGCATTGAAGAAGTTGCTGTTTATAGTTATCCTCAATTAGTAGAACAACACGAAATAACTGGACGCATATTTATCTCGTTAGCTGTCAAATTTTCAAAAGCGCGTTTAATAGATAATATAATAATTGGAGCTGAATAAAGTGATAAGAACAATGATGAATGCTAAAATTCATAGAGCAAGAGTGACTGAGTCAAATTTAAATTATGTAGGTAGTATTACGATTGATTCAGATATTTTGGAAGCGGTAGACATCTTGCCAAATGAAAAAGTAGCCATCGTGAATAATAATAATGGTGCACGTTTTGAAACATACGTAATAGCTGGTGAAAGAGGTAGTGGTAAAATTTGTTTGAACGGTGCAGCATCAAGACTTGTTGAAGTAGGCGATGTAGTCATAATCATGACTTATGCACAGTTAAATGAAGAAGAAATTAAAAACCATGCTCCTAAAGTAGCAGTAATGAATGAAGACAATGTCATTATTGAAATGATTCATGAAAAAGAAAATACGATAGTGTTATAAAATAGTATAAGTTAGAAACCTCTAGTAGATAACAATGTAGTTATCCATTAGGGGTTTTTATTTTTATGCCAATTGGGTTAGCGTAATAGAAGTAAAGGTATTATCGTTGCAATTTTATCAGTGTTAAATGATGGACATATTTATAAAGAAATAGTTTTGCGAATTGATTATCTAAAACAGTATTCAGAATTTATTTGGTAGAAAATAGAATTCTTAACTTAACGAGATAAGTTAATGACATGTTGTTTAGTTTCGTGAAGTAAAAATATTGAATTGATAGCAATTATATAATAAAATTATATGAAATAGATAAAAATAATATAGATTAAAGGAGGAATGCCTATGACAAAAATTTTTAAAATATCATTTTTGATTTTGTTAGTAGTAATTGTTTCTAGTTATTATGGTGAAAGTTTTGTCTTAGCTGATAATAATCCTATCGTCAATTCAGAAAATGGTAGTGATAATAATTTTGAATCAGGAACAATTGAACGTAATCAAAATGAGCTTTATGAAGTAGGTGATTATAGTACGCCCTTAACTGAGCGAGTTTTCGGTAAAGATCAAAGAACGGTTGTTAATAATATTTTACAAAGACCTTATAAGCAGACTGTATTATTAAATATGACGTTTTCAAATAACCGTGTATATAAAGGCACCGGTACTATGATTGGTAAGGACATTGTATTGACAGCGGCTCATAATGTCTATTCTAAAGACGATAAGGGTTGGGCTAAAAAGATTGATGTCTATGCTGGAGTAAATGGGCAAACATATACAATAGGAAAGGCCTTTTCGCATAAGTTTTTTGTATCTAAAACTTGGATTAATAATGCTCCTACAAAAGAAGATATAGCAATTATTAAGTTAAATAGTAATTTAGGAAATAAAACAGGTTACTTAACTTTGAACACACACATTAGCAAAGGTGAAAATATTGAAATTTCTGGATTTCCAGGAGACAAGTCAGACAACAGACAATATAAAGGTAAAGGGAAATTAGAAAGTTTTGATGAGAATGAAATGTATTATACGGTAGACACATTTTCAGGACAAAGTGGTAGTGCGATAAGAGATTCAAAAAACAATATCATCGGAGTACATGCATACGGCAGATATAATCATAATTCAGGCGTGAGAATAAATGATTTAAAATTAGATTACATAAATTATTGGATAGGTAAGTATAGAAGTCATCCATATAATAAGAAAGTGAAAGTAATTAAAAGTAAGTATATATATTGGAAAAACATTGAAATTACAAAAAAGGGTGATAATAAATTAATTAAAAAAGATAAAGCGTACACAGCTAAACTCTATTACAATATTCCAAATGGGTATAAATATTACTCTTTATACGACGAAAAAAATAGATGGATGGGTTACTTTAATAGCAATGATATTAAGGTAGTAAAATAGGAAAGGATGAATAAGATGAAAAAAGTTATAAGTTTATTTGTTGCAATTTTATCAGTGTTGATTTTTACGGATAATGCGAACGCCGAAAATAACAAACCTGAAGGTGTGAATGAAAACAGCAATTTAATACCAGTTAGACAACCGGATGCAAATTATCCAGGGCCAGTTAGTGACATAGCACGTGTGAAAAAACTTGATAATTTAATAGATGGCACGAAAGATCCAGATGTTATCAAGCAGTTGAAAGATGATAATGAGGTGCCGAATAATGCGGTAAAGGCAAAAG
>NZ_JACYHC010000638.1:0-2282 GCF_017152085.1 Staphylococcus sp. EG-SA-2 | reverse complement strand
AGTTGTAGCGTTTGATTGTCACCATGATAATCTGTCACGACTGGACGACCATTTGTAATGGTACCCGTCTTATCTAAAACGATGGTATCAATTTGATGTGTGCGTTCAACAAACTCGCCACCTTTAAATAAAATGCCATTTTCAGCAGCGCGACCAGTACCTACCATAATAGAAGTTGGTGTAGCAAGTCCTAATGCGCATGGACAAGCAATGACAAGAACGGAAATACTCGCAACAAGTGCAGGTTCAAATGTACCTGGTGTAACTAAAGTAATCCACACGATAAATATTAATAGTGCGATACCAACAACGATAGGAACGAAATAACCAGAAATAATATCTGCCAATCGTTGAATCGGCGCTTTAGAACTTTGAGCTTCTTCGACAACTTTAATAATATTTGCCAACGCAGTGTCCCCGCCAACTTTTGTTGCTGTCATAGTAATAGTACCGTTTTTGTTCATCGTTGAACCAATTACAGTATCATCAACATTCTTCTCAACAGGGATAGATTCACCTGTTAACATAGATTCGTCGATGGCAGTCATACCTTTAATAATTTTGCCATCAACAGGTATCTTTTCACCTGGTTTAACGATAAGTGTATCTCCAACATGTACTTCATTTAGAGGAATCATCACTTCATTACCATCTTTTAAAATGCGTGCTTCTTTAGCTTGTAAACTTAATAATTCGCCAAGCGCATTGGTTGTTTGAGACTTCGCTCTAGCTTCTAAATACTTACCGAATAAGATTAAGGTAAGTAGTACGGCGCTTGTTTCAAAGTATAAATGCGGTTGCGTTGTTGAGCCATTTAGCCAACGAACCATTTCATAAATACTGTAAAAATATGCTGCACTTGTACCAACAGCAACAAGTACATCCATATTGGCGCCACCATTTCTTAAGTTTTTATAAGCACCTACATAAAATTGCCATCCAATAATAAATTGTACAGGTGTAGCTAAAATAAATTGGAACCATGGATTCGTAAATAGTGCTGGTATATGCATATTGAAAAGATGCACAAACATTAACATTAATAGTGGTAAAGATAATACTGCTGATATGATAAGCTTAATCAATTTATGTTGTAGCGCTTCAGCTTTGCGTGACGTTTGATCTTTATTGTTATCTTTAATAGACGCGTCATAACCTAATTTTTGAATGCGAGTGACAAGTTTATCAGCATCTGTTTCTTCAGGATAATAGTCAACTTTAGCTTGCTCTGTTGTTAAATTGACCGTTGCATTTTGAACGCCGTTCATTTTATTTAACACTTTTTCAATACGGCTTGAGCATGCAGCACAAGTCATACCTGTAATGTCTAATTCGACAGTTTCTACAGTGACACCGTAACCTAAATGTTGAATCGTATTAATAAATTCTTGGACATCATGTTGATCAGGGTTATACTCAACAGTTGCTTTCTCTGTAGTTAAATTCACTTGGGCATTAACGTCATCAAGTTTATTCAGTTTCTTTTCGATACGATTTGAACATGCGGCACAAGTCATACCAGTGATATCTAATGTTGTTTTTTTCGTATTAGCCACATTATTGCCTCCCTGTGATTCATTGTTACACGTCTAATGTACCCCCTCTAGGTATATAAGTCAATCGTTGCGTTTTACTTTTACCAATTTTAAAAAGAAAAAGAGAGATTGCCGTGCAAACATTGCACAACAATCTCTCTATTTAGCATCTATATAAAAGAAGTCGTAATTAATATTAAAGGATGTATGAATGAAAGGTAAAACTTAAATGACTTCTGGATTTGCAATTCTTAGGTGACTTAAAAGAAATCAGATGGGTTAAATTCTTTCGCATGTAAATTTTTGAAATTATTAAGATGGATGACTTTATCATCATCTTTGTTGTCTGACAACTGACGACTTGTATCGTTTGTCATTTCGTAATCTTGTATCGTTTTAACTAAACCTAGAATGATTAAGATAGCAACTGTGCCTGTAATTAATATTCTCATCGCTATCATACTCCTTTATATTTCTCTTACTCACATTGTACGTTAATAGATTAAAAAATGAATGCGTCTGTAGTATTGAATTTATCTACTACTTTAGCAGTATTTGATGCGAGAATTGTATAGATAAGGGTGATAAGGTCATGATTTCATAATGTTATAGCGTATTAGTTGCATAGGCGAATGTTTATTTGATTAACTTTTAAACAAGTAAATAAGTTATTAGGAGTTGAAAGGTGTAATGACTGAAAAAGAAAAAATGTTAGCAGAAAAATGGTACGATGCAAACTTTGATCAA
>NZ_JACYHC010000637.1:0-2299 GCF_017152085.1 Staphylococcus sp. EG-SA-2 | reverse complement strand
TAACACTGAAATCCATAAAACAAATCAGGATTGAACTGCTTCCCTAATGAATTATCAAACCATTTTTCTGCTTGGTTTTTTGTTATCAACATTGGTCAACACCTACCCTAAATCATTTGTGTCGTTCATATTCGTAGGTGTCATTACTTCTTTAATTGGCGCTTGCCCTGTTGCTTTTCTATACTTGTTTTCAGCTTTATATTTCTTTAGCTTTTGATTTGCCCATTTACCTTCTTGAGATGTTGGATTATCTTTATATGTAGTATATAAAGCAACAACTGTTAAGATAATCGATGAAACACTTTCTTCATCTACTGGTATCGGACTTATACCTTTATTCGCTAAAAACTGATTGACTAATGCTAAGATCAATACGATGTATCTTGTTATTACTTTTGCATCCATTTGTTTGCTCCTTTTATCCAAAATAAAAAGCCAGTGCCAAAGCACTGACTCTTAACTATTACTTACACTTACTAAACCAGAAACACGACCAAAAGCTATATCCTAAAATTCCCTTAAGCATGGTAATCACCTCCTTTAAATGCCAAAAATAGTTTTTAACAAGGCTATAACAAATGTACTTAGAATCGTCCCTATTAATCCTAGAATCCACATCTTGATGTCTCTAATATTTTTAGCATTTTTCTCTTTATTTTTTTCATCTTCTTCTTTGTCACGCCTTAGTTCTTCGAAATTTCTATCTAACTTGTCATAAATTTTTTCTTGCGTTCTCAGACTGTCTTCTATTCTGTCGAATTTTTCAAACATAGTCTTATCATTTTCTTCTAATCGCGTTAAACGCCAATCTTGTTCGTGTCGTTTGGTAAATCCAAACATTACACCACCCACTTTATTCAAATTAAAAAGCCATAAGATTATAACCTATGACTCTAGATTTTCTGGATACTTTTCTCCTGTAATAATTGCATATTCCTCTTTATCTATAACTTCCATATCTACATACCACGCTATATCTTCTTTACTATATTCTTTCAATTGATACCATGTTTTAATATCTTCGAATGTTGGTGAAATTAATTTAAGCATTTTCAGTCTCTCCTTTAACCTCTTCTAATTTTTTATTAAGTGTCACAAGTTGTTTTGCCATTAGTGCATTTTGCTTATTAACTTGCATCGATAACTTTGTACTTTGAACAACTTGTTTCTGCATACTAGCAACCATTTTTCGTAAGATGTCATCAGAAGCGACTGTGTTTTGTTCTTCACTGTCAATCTGTTGATGCAAGTCATCTTTTTCTTCTGAATAATCTTCGTTAAAAACTATTTCCCCATTTGAATATTTAAAGGCTTTAGGTCTAAAAACTTGAGAGAAATTTTCTGGTAAATTTTCAATATCAATACCTTCTTCAAAGCCACCAATGATAGCGTATGAAATTATCTCATTACGCTTGTTAACTAATATTTGCATTATTTTCTCACTCCTATAATTTTGTTAATTGTCCCTCTATTTGCGTTCGCACCAGAGCCTCTTTGACTTCCTAAGTCGAAATAGACATCGTTTGATATAGTTAAAGATGTACGACTAGATTTAGTTAATCCAAACTCATAAACACCTCCACCATTTCCATCACCATCTGGAAGATTTGAGGGATTCAATGAAATCTTTCCTCCTCCAAAAGGACTGCCAAACTCTGTAAAGTCACCACCTGGAAAAGTCCCATAAAAAATTAATAAAATAAATTGGTCTAAACTCTCATTTAAGTACAATGTAGAGCCCACACCATTTGCTGTTCCATCAAAAATAACCGAATACCTTTTATTAAACTTGTCATCTGCGTATAATTTAGCGTTACTTTCGGCCATATTAGCTTTTGATTGGGCACTTTGAACAGTTTCAAAAGGTGTATTGTAATCATTAATAGCTAATTCTGACCACTCAGACCATGAACCCGCTTCTTTTCTTTTAACAAACACTTTATTTGTACCGTTCGGTCGATAAGTCATACGCTTGTAATCTGAAGTTACTACTAAATATTCGACAGTACCGTTAGTACTAACATCTCTTGGATAATTTATAGCTTGCGAAACATAAATAAATTGGGTTGAATCACCTATTCTTTGTTCTGGATTATTAAAATCAAATCCAGTAATCTGCATTATCTTACCATCATCTTTAGTAATCTTAGCTTTTTGCCAATTTGAAGTAGAACCACTTGTGACTAAACCACCACTATTCACTGACTGCTTGAAGGCTTCATGTTTCTCATCCATATATCGCTTTTGCTCATCGAATGTTCTTGAATATGCTTGCGCTTTATTTTCCAAATCAGATATA
>NZ_JACYHC010000636.1:0-2309 GCF_017152085.1 Staphylococcus sp. EG-SA-2 | reverse complement strand
TTACTTCACCTTTAGGATTTGATGGTGCTTTCTGTTCATTATTTGGTGGTGTAACTCTTGAATCGGAGTCACTATCTGAATCCGAGTCGCTATCCGAGTCTGAGTCGCTGTCTGAATCTGAATCGCTATCCGAGTCTGAGTCGCTGTCTGAATCTGAATCGCTGTCTGAGTCCGAATCGCTATCTGAATCTGAGTCGCTGTCTGAGTCTGAATCGCTATCTGAGTCTGAGTCGCTGTCTGAGTCTGAGTCGCTGTCTGAGTCTGAATCGCTATCTGAATCTGAGTCGCTGTCTGAGTCTGAGTCGCTATCTGAGTCTGAGTCGCTGTCTGATTCTGAGTCGCTGTCTGAATCTGAATCGCTGTCTGAGTCTGAATCGCTATCTGAGTCTGAATCGCTATCTGAGTCTGAATCACTGTCTGAGTCCGAGTCACTGTCTGAATCTGACTCACTATCTGATTCTGAGTCGCTATCTGATTCTGAGTCGCTGTCTGAATCTGAATCACTGTCTGAATCCGAATCGCTATCTGATTCTGAATCGCTATCTGAATCTGAATCGCTATCTGAATCTGAGTCGCTATCTGATTCTGAATCGCTATCTGATTCTGAGTCGCTGTCTGAATCTGAATCACTGTCTGAATCCGAATCGCTATCTGATTCTGAGTCGCTATCTGAACCTGAGTCGCTGTCTGAGCCTGAGTCACTGTCTGAATCCGAATCCGGATCCGGGTCTGGGCTTGGTTCCGGTTCTGGGTCTGGACTTGGTTCTGGATCTGGCGTTGGTTCTGGTTCTGGGTCTGGACTTGGTTCTGGGTCAACCGGCGGCCCTGGAGTTGGGTCTTTCGGATTTACTGCTGAATCACCATCAGCACTTCCACCACCATAACGTACAACATTCTCATTATTCCAACCGAAAATACTGTAGTCTCTATTTGTTACAGGATCAACATTTTCTTGAATAACCTGAGTTTTTAAGTTCTTACCTGTATTGTCGTAATGCCCTTCTACTAATACTACATATGTTTTAGTAATATCACCAAATTTAATACTAGCTACATTTGGATGCTCATAATAGATTCTATTTTTAAATTGGTCTGTTACTTCTTTAAGGTTAGAGTCATTTGGATCTGCATAGTAGCTATCTGATAATTTAGATGTATCATTCACTTCAAAAATTCTCAGTTTTGTATCTGTAGCACTTACTTTACCGCTACTTTCTTCGATTTTATCTTGGTAGCCTTTAATATACACCCACGTATTACCTAAAACTCGTTGCTTAGGGTTAACAAATACTGTTTGCTTGTATGTGTTTTGACCTGAAGCTGTATCTACACCAATAATTTGAGAAGAAATGTTCGCGCCATTTGGTTTATCAATTCCTGCAATTGGCGAACTATAGTTATAAGTAATTTTATTATTAAACATTTCATCCGCAATATTAATATTCGCATCATATGTTCCTGATTTAGGTGCCTTTGCTCGGTCTGTAAATAAAGGTAATGAAAATTGTCCGTTAATATTTTCTTTATTATTTACATAATCTGTAAAGACAAATGTATACGTCTTAGTCAAGATATCATATGTTGCTTTAGCTACAACATCGCCATTCGTACTTTTAATGTCTGCAATTGGCATCGTATTATTTGAATTAGAATAATCCACGTCTCCATTACCAGTTAAACTATCTGGTAACTTCGCTGTAAAATAATCCCCTGATTTCACTTTATCTGTCACTGTAAAATTTGCCGCCATAAATGTGTTACCACTTTGATTAGGGTCAAATGTAGTCTTTTCTAACTTGAAATTACTTGCCGTAACTTTATCATTTACATTTGTACCTTTAGCATCAGCAGCATTTACTACCGGTTCAGCAACAGCTAAACTACGTACAGCTCTCGTTCTAACACTTGGTTTACTAGTTCCTTGCGCATTGGAAATCGTTTGTGGTGATGATTGTGGTAAATCTAATGTTTGAGAATTTTTAAGCTCACTGTTTGTTGCTATGCTATTAGCATCATTCGTTGTTTTATTATCTACTTGAGAATTTGCTTCTTGAGGAACAGTTTGATCTTGCATTTTTGCAGCAGTTGCTTGATTTTTAATTGCCGTCGGTTGAGGTGTTTCATTTGTTGAAGCTGGCTCTGTTGTAGTGGTATTGCTCGTTTGTGTAGACATTGGTTTTGTTGTGCTATCTACATTCGCACTGTTTGTGTTTGCACTAATATCAGATGTATCATTAGCCGTTGTATTTAATTGAGGTGTTTCTATCATATTGTTTTTTTCGGAATCTGCACTTGCATTATTTTTCGAA
>NZ_JACYHC010000635.1:0-2316 GCF_017152085.1 Staphylococcus sp. EG-SA-2 | reverse complement strand
CTTTTGAAGTCGTAATTGAAGCAATTAAAGGTGACAAAAAAGCATTTGTAAGTGAAGTAGCAGATGAACTTTATCATTTATTTGTCTTGATGCATGCGCTAGGCGTCGATTTTTCAGAAATTGAGGCAGAATTAGCGCGTAGACATCATAAGCGCAATAACTTTAAAGGCGAACGACAAAATATCGAACAGTGGTAAAACAAGTATGGGCTGAGATATAGAGAAAAGGATCATGGCTTATACACTTACAAATATTGTGGAAAACGTGACATTTTCAAGTTTAAAATACGACACCAACATATTTTAACTATGAATGCTGTGATGGTACTAAAGTTGCAAACGCGTTATAGATAAGTAGTGGATAATCACAATACGAAACCAAAAATAATTATGAAAAGTGAATTGAGCAACTCAGGAATAGATGTCACTGTTAAAGATGTTGAAAAGTATATGAATCGATATAATGAAGTTATGAAGGGAAAAAATGGCGAAAAAGCTAAAGAGTTATGTTTGTCGTTACTACCTATTAATATCATAGTTGTCTTTACATTCTTTGTATTTATACTATAAATAAAAATATATCTAGCCTGAAATAGAAATGTCATAGCCTATTTAAAAGACAATCTCCATTAGAACTAAGATGTGCATCCCGAAAGTTAGACTAAAAAACTAACTTTATGGGATGTATTTTTATGCTAATCATCATAAATTCGAGATTAAGTTAAAGGTAGTTCAAGAGTAATTAAACAATAAATTAAAAATAGTAGGATACTTACTTTGAGGGAAGAAAATTAACTGTATATATTTAGTTTAGGAACAAGTATTACGGTTTATCCTGATACAATTATTGTGGATGGGATGATATTTTTAGGTTTAAAATACGACACCAGCAAACATAATAACTGTAATAGCTCATAAATCTCTCCATACAGCTAATCTAAAAAAATAATACATCATTGGAATCAAGACCCAAGCATGTAAATATTAAAAATCACAAAAGATATATGTAAAAAAGTTACAATTTGCATAATTAAATTGTGTCTAATTATTGACTAATTAAATTTTGCCAAATATAATATTAATTAATAATTTGAAATGATTAGCGTATACACTTTAAATTCTCTTTGGAGAATATATTTTTTAAATACAAATGTAAACGCTTTCTCGTCAAATTAAACAATAGAAAGGATGGTCATTATGAGTGCTTGGTTAAGTAAATTATTTGAGTTTATTCCTCGAATAATTATCAATTTGTTTATCTAAACTAAAAAAATAGAGGTGCTGACAATGATGAAAAGTCAAAATAAGTATAGTATTCGTAAATTTAGTGTAGGTGCATCTTCCATTTTAATAGCTACATTACTATTTTTAAGTGGTGGACAAGCACAAGCAGCTGAGAAGCAAGTGAATATGGGAAATTCACAGGAGGATACAGTTACAGCACAATCTATTGGGGATCAACAAACTAGGGAAAATGCTAATTATCAACGTGAAAACGGTGTTGACGAACAGCAACATACTGAAAATTTAACTAAGAACTTGCATAATGATAAAACAATATCAGAAGAAAATCATCGTAAAACAGATGATTTGAATAAAGATCAACTAAAGGATGATAAAAAATCATCGCTTAATAATAAAAATATTCAACGTGATACAACAAAAAATAACAATGCTAATCCTAGCGATGTAAATCAAGGGTTAGAACAGGCTATTAATGATGGTAAACAAAGTAAAGTGGCGTCACAGCAACAGTCAAAAGAGGCAGATAATAGTCAAGATTCAAACGCTAATAACAATCTACCTTCACAAAGTCGAATAAAGGAAGCACCATCATTAAATAAGTTAGATCAAACAAGTCAACGAGAAATTGTTAATGAGACAGAAATAGAGAAAGTACAACCACAACAAAATAATCAAGCGAATGATAAAATTACTAACTACAATTTTAACAATGAACAAGAAGTGAAACCTCAAAAAGACGAAAAAACACTATCAGTTTCAGATTTAAAAAACAATCAAAAATCACCAGTAGAACCAACAAAGGACAATGACAAGAAAAATGGATTAAATTTATTAAAAAGTAGTGCAGTAGCAACGTTACCAAACAAAGGGACAAAGGAACTTACTGCAAAAGCGAAAGATGATCAAACGAATAAAGTTGCCAAACAAGGGCAGTATAAAAATCAGGATCCTATCGTTTTAGTGCATGGTTTCAATGGGTTTACAGATGATATTAATCCTTCAGTGTTAGCTCATTATTGGGGCGGTAATAAAATGAACATTCGCCAAGATTTAGAAGAAAATGGTTACAAAG
>NZ_JACYHC010000634.1:0-2321 GCF_017152085.1 Staphylococcus sp. EG-SA-2 | reverse complement strand
ACTTCATTGTCAGAACCCTTCTTGAAAACTATGCCTTATGACTCATTTGCATGGCAAGTAATATATGCCAACATTAGCGTCTAAACAAATCTTTGACTAAACGTTCACTTGAGCGACCATCTTGATATTTAAAATGTTTATCTAAGAATGGTACAACTTTTTCAACCTCATAATCTTCAGTGTCCAAAGCATCCATTAATGCATCAAAGGATTGTACAATTTTACCTGGAACAAATGATTCATATGGTTCATAGAAATCACGCGTCGTAATGTAATCTTCTAAGTCAAATGCATAGAAAATCATCGGCTTTTTAAATACTGCATATTCATATATTAAAGATGAATAATCACTAATCAACAAGTCTGTAACAAAGAGAATATCGTTAACTTCACGATGATCTGACACATCGATAAAGTATTGTCTATGTTCACGTGAAATATTAAGTCTATTTTTTACGAACGGATGCATTTTGAATAACACAACTGCATTATGCTTCTCGCAGTATCTTGCTAAACGTTCAAAATCAATTTTAAAAAATGGATAATGTGCCGTACCGTGACCATTACCTCTAAATGTCGGTGCGAATAGAATAACTTTCTTACCTTTTATAATTGGCAATTCATCTTCCATCTCTTGTTTAATTTGTGTTGCATAAGCTTCATCAAATAGTACATCAGTACGTGGTACACCTGTTGGTACAACATTTTCTTCTCTAATTCCAAATGCTTCAGCATAAAATGGAATATCGGTTTCTGATGAAACATATGCTTTCGTGTAACTACGATGGTTTAATGAATCGATAAACGGACCACCTTTTTTACCTGTACGACTAAAGCCAACTGTTTTAAAGGCACCAACAGCATGCCACACTTGAATAATTTCTTGTGATGGTCTAAAGCGAACCGTATAAATTAATGGATGGAAATCATCAACAAAAATATAATCGGCCTTACCAAGTAAATATGGCAATCTAAACTTGTCTCTCCATTTGCGTCTATCCGTAATATTCGCCTTAAATACCGTTTTAATATCATAATCAAAATCTACTTTTTGGCGTAGTAACTCATCATATACATACTTGAAATTCCCTGATAAATTCGGACGCGAATCTGATGTGAATAATATTGTTTTGCTTCTTTTAATATGTAGTAACTTTGTAATATTAAAAATAGCTTTAAATAAGAAACTTCTACTTTCAAATGAAGCTTTATGACCTTGTTTATGAATCCAGTGTGCACTTGTCGCAATGACCCCTGATTTCTCTTGAGGTAAGGTGATTTCAATATCAAATACAAATTCGTTAACGTCACTTGCTATTTCCGGAGTAATGGTATAGACCGTATGTTGTGATACGCCACCTTTACGGAAAACTTTAGCATCATACGCTAATAAATAGTTCACTTTTCCATTTTGTGTAGTCAGCTCATTGTATTCTTCAATTTGCTCTTCATTTAATGCCGCATAAGCTTGATCAATAATATTTGGATTAAGTTGTCCAATATACTCTAACTGGTCATGATAAACAAATAAATATTTATCCATTGGTAAATAATACCCATCGTCTAATATTGCGACGTTGAATCTACATATAAATGTATTACCGTCTATTTTCATTTCATTTGCTTCTAATGTTTTTGTTTCGGTTAAATTCCTCAGAACAAATTGTCCTGATGTTAAATCGACACCTTCACTATGTCCTTCAATATATAACTGAACACGTTCCCAGTATATGTTATCAATATGTATTGCTTGTTTCGTTTTTGTCATTGTTATTCCCCCATCGGTTTATTAAATCGTCCATTTCAATACTGTTTTTCCCCAAGATGTCGATAAATCCATTTCAAACGCTTGGACGATATCTTGCATCGTACATACATTAATTTCATGTCCTTTTAATAATGCTAACTTTTCAACTATGTCTGGGTACTTACGATATAAATCAACAACTTGCTCAAAATCTTTAGAGCCGCTTCGACTACTACCAATCAACGTTAATCCTTTTTCAAGTACTAATCGTGTATTCACTTCCACGGGTAATTCACTTACGCCTAACAAAGCAATACTGCCTTCTGGTGAAATATGTTCAACTATTTGTTGAAGTGCAACTTGACTTCCTTTACCTCCAACACATTCAAATGCATGATCAATTTTAAGATCATCTGGTATTTGATTTACTGTAAAGATGTCATCTACAAATGAAAAATGACTTAATTTATAGTCTGTCTTACCAAATACATAAATTTTAGCTTCTGGGTACAACTTACGTAGCAAAATAGCAGTAATATAACCTAAGTTACCATCACCCCAAATACCAAAGCTG
>NZ_JACYHC010000633.1:0-2327 GCF_017152085.1 Staphylococcus sp. EG-SA-2 | reverse complement strand
TTACTTCACCTTTAGGATTTGATGGTGCTTTCTGTTCATTATTTGGTGGTGTAACTCTTGAATCGGAGTCACTATCTGAATCCGAGTCGCTATCCGAGTCTGAGTCGCTGTCTGAATCTGAATCGCTGTCTGAGTCTGAATCGCTATCTGATTCTGAGTCGCTGTCTGAGTCTGAGTCGCTATCTGAATCGCTGTCTGAGTCTGAGTCGCTATCTGAATCTGAATCGCTGTCTGAGTCTGAATCGCTATCTGATTCTGAGTCGCTGTCTGAGTCTGAGTCGCTGTCTGAGTCTGAATCGCTGTCTGAATCTGAATCGCTGTCTGAGTCTGAATCGCTATCTGAGTCTGAGTCACTGTCTGAATCTGACTCACTATCTGAATCTGAGTCGCTATCTGAGTCTGAGTCGCTGTCTGAGTCTGAATCGCTGTCTGAGTCTGAATCGCTATCTGAGTCCGAGTCACTATCTGAATCTGACTCACTATCTGAATCTGAGTCGCTATCTGATTCTGAATCGCTGTCTGAGTCTGAGTCGCTATCTGAATCTGAGTCGCTGTCTGAGTCTGAATCGCTGTCTGAGTCTGAATCGCTATCTGAGTCCGAGTCACTGTCTGAATCTGACTCACTATCTGAATCTGAGTCGCTATCTGATTCTGAATCGCTATCTGAATCTGACTCACTGTCTGATTCTGAGTCGCTGTCTGAATCCGAATCGCTATCTGAACCTGAGTCGCTGTCTGAGTCTGAATCGCTGTCTGAATCCGAATCGCTATCTGAACCTGAGTCGCTGTCTGAATCCGAATCCGGATCCGGGTCTGGGCTTGGTTCTGGGTCAACCGGTGGCCCTGGAGTTGGGTCTTTCGGATTTACTGCTGAATCACCATCAGCACTTCCACCACCATAACGTACAACATTCTCATTATTCCAACCGAAAATACTGTAGTCTTTACCTGTCGCTGGGTCAACATTTTCTTGAATGACTTGCGTTTTCAAGTTTTTACCTGTTTTATCATAATGACCTTCGACTAAAACGACATACGTTTTATTTATATCACCAAAATTAATACTTGCTACATTTTGGTATTTATAAGTGATTTTATCCTTAAATTGATCAGTTACTTCTTTAAGATTAGAGTCATTTGGGTCTGCATAGTAGCTATCTGATAATTTAGATGTATCATTCACTTCAAAAATTCTCAGTTTTGTATCTGTAGCACTTACTTTACCGCTACTTTCTTCGATTTTATCTTGGTAACCTTTAATATACACCCACGTATTACCTAAAACTCGTTGCTTAGGGTTAACAAATACCGTTTGCTTGTATGTATTTTGACCTGAAGCTGTATCTACACCAATAATTTGAGAAGAAATGTTCGCGCCATTTGGCTTATCAATTCCTGCAATTGGCGAACTATAGTTATAAGTAATTTTATTATTAAACATTTCATCCGCAATATTAATATTTGCATCATATGTTCCTGATTTAGGTGCCTTTGCTCTGTCTGTAAATAGTGGTAATGAAAATTTCCCATTAATATTTTGCTTATCATTTACATAATCTGTAAAGACAAATGTATATGTCTTAGTCAAAATATCATATGTCGCTTTTGCTACAACTTCATTTTTATCGTTTACTATATCTGCAATTGGCATCGTATTATTCGAATTAGAGTAATCCACGTCTCCATTACCAGTTACACTATCTGGTAACTTCGCTGTAAAATAATCCCCTGATTTCACTTGTCCAGTCACTGTAAAGTTTGCCGCCATAAAAGTATTACCACTTTGGTTAGGGTCAAATGTAGTCTTTTCTAATTGAAAATCTTTTGCCGTAACTTTATCATTTACATTTGTACCTTTAGCATCAGCAGCATTTACTACAGGTTCAGCAACTGCAAGACTACGTACAGCTCTCGTTCTAACACTTGGTTTACTAGTTCCTTGCGCATTGGAAATTGTTTGTGGTGATGATTGTGGTAAATCTAATGTTTGAGGATTTTTAAGCTCACTGTTTGTCGCTATGCTATTAGCATCATTCGTTGTTTTATTATCTACTTGAGAATTTGCTTCTTGAGGAACAGTTTGATCTTGCATTTTTGCAGCAGTTGCTTGATCTTTAATTGCCGTCAGTTGAGGTGTTTCATTTGTTGAAGCTGGCTCTGTTGTAGTGGTATTGCTCGTTTGTGTAGACATTGGTTTTGCTGTGCTATCTACATTCGCACTGTTTGTGTTTGCACTAATATCAGATGTATCATTAGCCGTTGTATTTAATTGAGGTGTTTCTATCATATTGTTTTTTTCGGAATCTGCACTTGCATTATTTTTCGAA
>NZ_JACYHC010000632.1:0-2339 GCF_017152085.1 Staphylococcus sp. EG-SA-2 | reverse complement strand
GAAAAACTAAGATTTAGCAAGATGTTCTTTAGTAGTAACGCAGTAAATAAAGGTGCTGTGATGACATCTACATTAGATGAAGCCTATACGCAACAATTGGCACTAAGTAATTCAATTGAAAAATACTTGTTAATCGATCATACGAAAGTTGGCAAAGAAGATTTTACATCATTTTGTCAGTTAAACGAATTGACTGCAGTGGTCATGGACTATGAAGATGAAGAAAAAGTAGAAACGATTAAAACATATATTGAAGTAGTCGACTAAATTAAAAGTATAACTGCATTGTTAAAATATGTATCTATATGCTCATAAGTGAATGTGAATTTGCATTCATTTATGGGCTATTTTTTATGCAAATTTATGTAAACGGGAACCTCGACAAAGTTTTACTACAATTTCAGACGAATACCTAATTAAAACAACACCACAGTATGAATGTTCACTTATTGTTTGAAAATATGTCATAAACAAACAGATTATAAACATATTATGTTGATTTATTGTTTGTTTATGTTTATAATTTAAACGTAATCAAATTGAAAGCCTTTTCTCAAGATTTTCATAAGCTACAAATAAATATGTCATATTTTAAGAAAGGTATTTCAAAATTAAAGTAAAAAGGAGTCTTATTATGGCGATTATTATTGGTTCAGATGAAGCTGGCAAACGATTAAAAGAAGTCATCAAATCATACTTATTAGACAATAAATATGATGTTGTTGACGTAACAGAAGGACAGGAAGTTGACTTTGTTGATGCAACTTTGGCTGTAGCAAAAGATGTTCAAAGTCAAGAAGGTAACTTAGGTATTGTTATCGATGCATTTGGTGCAGGTAGCTTTATGGTTGCTACAAAAATCAAAGGCATGATTGCTGCTGAAGTATCAGATGAACGCTCTGGATATATGACTAGAGGCCATAACAATTCAAGAATGATCACTATGGGATCTGAAATTGTTGGAGACACATTAGCGAAAAATGTCGTTAAAGGTTTTGTTGAAGGTAAATACGATGGTGGTAGACACCAAATCCGCGTAGATATGCTTAATAAAATGTGCTAAGGAGGAAAAATTACTATGAAGATTGCATTAGGATGCGACCATATTGTTACAGATACAAAAATGCGTGTATCTGAATTTTTAAAATCAAAAGGACATGAAGTCATTGACGTAGGAACATACGATTTTACAAGAACACATTATCCAATTTTTGGTAAAAAAGTTGGCGAACAAGTTGTTAGCGGTAATGCAGACTTAGGTGTTTGTATTTGTGGAACAGGTGTTGGTATTAACAATGCTGTAAATAAAGTACCTGGCGTTCGTTCAGCACTAGTACGTGATATGACATCAGCGTTATATGCTAAAGAAGAATTAAATGCGAACGTTATTGGCTTTGGTGGACGTATTATAGGTGAGTTATTAATGTGCGATATTATCGATGCATTTATTAACGCTGAATATAAAGCAACTGAAGAGAACAAAAAATTAATCGCTAAAATTAAACATTTAGAAACAAGCAATGCAGATCAAGCTGATCCACATTTCTTTGATGAATTCTTAGAAAAATGGGACAGAGGCGAATACCACGATTAAGGGACGACACATATGATTTTAACTTTAACATTAAATCCATCCGTTGATATTTCATATCCATTAACAGCATTGAAATTAGATGATGTTAATCGTGTTCAAGAAGTAAGTAAAACAGCTGGTGGTAAAGGTTTAAATGTAACAAGAGTACTTGCGCAAGTAGGCGAGCCAGTCCTTGCGAGTGGTTTTATTGGCGGTGAATTAGGTCAATTTATTGCTAAAAAATTAGATCATGCCGACATCAAGCATGCATTTTATAACATTAAGGGTGAAACACGAAACTGCATTGCAATTTTACATGAAGGGCAACAAACAGAAATTTTAGAGCAGGGACCGGAGATTGATAATCAAGAGGCTGCAGGATTTATTAAACATTTTGAACAATTATTAGAAAAAGTTGAAGCAGTTGCTATTTCAGGTAGCTTACCTAAAGGATTAAATCAAGATTATTATGCACAAATTATTGAACGATGCCAAAACAAAGGTGTGCCTGTGATATTGGACTGCTCGGGTGCAACTTTGCAAACAGTTTTGGAAAATCCATACAAACCAACAGTCATTAAACCAAACATTTCTGAACTATATCAATTGCTTAACCAGCCACTTGATGAAAGTTTAGAAAGTTTGAAACAGGCAGTGTCACAACCCTTATTCGAAGGGATTGAGTGGATTATTGTGTCTTTAGGTGCACAAGGTGCATTCGCTAAGCACAATCATACATTCTATAGAGTGAATATTCCGACAATAA
>NZ_JACYHC010000631.1:0-15017 GCF_017152085.1 Staphylococcus sp. EG-SA-2 | reverse complement strand
CTGACATTAAAGCACCAGTATTACCTGCTGACACACATCCATCTGCTTCACCAGATTTCACAGCTTCAGCCATTTTTACCATTGAGCTATCTTTTTTACGTTTAATCGCTCTAACAGGCTCATCTTCCATTTCAATCTTTTCAGAACAATGTCTAAATTCGATTCGTTCATGGTTCAGATTATACTTTTTTTCGTCACCGAAAAGCATAATTTCTAGATTTTTAAAGTCTTCAACAGCCTTTTGTACGGCTTCTAATACGATATCAGGCGCATTGTCGCCACCCATCATATCAATTGCTAATTTAACCATAATTTTATCCTCGCTTATCATAAAACATTTTAAAATTTCCTTTGAAAACTAATGTATGTTTAACATATGACTTTACTTCGACGTAATAATGTTTTGCAGTTTGATTTACAACTCGTGCTTCTGCTCTTACCGTATCATTTAATTTTACTTTTTCAATAAATTGAATGCTACTCTCATGAGTTAAAACTGTTGGTTGCTTAATTAGCGCAACACATAACGAATTTGCCTGAGCAAACAGCACATGACCACGCGCAATTCCAGTTTTATGAAAAACAGAATCCGATGTAATATCTAAAATTGATTGCGCTTTAACATTTGGATTGACTTGAATCAAATCACCAATAAATTCTTGTTCTTCAATAGAACTTATTTGGTCATAATTCTTTTCAGCAACTAATTTAATACGCTTCCTTAATTCTGGTATGTTTAAATAAGTGCGATCTAAACGAATTGTTTGTATACTCACTTGAAATAAGTCGCTTAGTTCATGGTCTGTGATGAAGGGATTGCTATCAATTTGTTGTCTGATTGCTTCTCTACGTTTATCTTTCTTTAGTTTCAACGTCTCACCCCTCATTTTTTAGTACCTAGTCTTAAACATTCCTCACATATCATAACACTTTCTATTTAACCGACTCAACAAATAACTGTATTATTTAGCTATTATTTAGTCGGAAATTTATAAATTGTTAAAATACCACTTTACATTTAAATAGTTCAAGTGTCATATCACTCAATTAACGAAGTGTTGCACTCAAATTGACAAATCAGCATGGTAATTAGTCAAAACTGCGATGTAATAAATTTTCTTCAACAAAATGACGTAAATGTTGATACGTATTTTCAAAGAATACGCCAGATTGAATAAGTTCAGCTGCTTCATCACGAGCAACTTCTAACATACGATAATCTTCAACTAAATTGGCAACTAAGAAATCTGGCAACCCACTTTGTTTAACACCAAAGAAATCTCCAGGACCACGCATTTCTAAGTCTCGTTCACTCAATTCAAATCCATCCGTTGTTTGTGTCATAATTATCATTCTTTCAATTCCTGTTTCTGTTTTAGGGGATGCAATTAAAACACAGTAACTTTGCTGGTCACTTCTACCTACACGACCGCGTAACTGATGTAAAGTTGATAATCCAAAGCGATCCGCATCATAAATCATCATAAAAGTTGCATTCGGTACATTAACACCTACTTCAACAACAGTAGTAGAAACTAAAACATCTATCTCATGATTACTAAACTTTTGCATGACCTCATCTTTTTCATCGGCAGATAACTTACCATGCAATAACCCTACACGGGAAACACCATAATACTGTTGTAAAGACTCGTACAATGCGACAACATTTTGAACATCTTCGAGATGCTCAGAACTTTCTATTAGCGGGCAAATGACATATGCTTGACGACCTTTTTTCAACTCTGAGGTCATTTGCATCAAAACTTTATCGTATTGCTCATGCTTTGCCCAAGTAGTAATGATAGGTTTACGACCTTTTGGTAATTGTTTAATTGAAGACACATCCATCTCACCAAAAACTGATATTGCTAGTGTTCTTGGTATCGGCGTTGCTGTCATAAATAACACATTCGTCATTGCACCTTTTTCTCTTAAAAGCTGGCGTTGATTCACACCAAATCGATGTTGTTCATCTGTAATTACTAAACCAACATTATGGAAAATCACATCATCTTGAATCAAAGCATGGGTTCCAATTAAACAATCAATCGTACCATTTTCAAGTTGTTCTAAAAGTATCTTTCGTTTCTTACCTTTTACTGACCCAGTTAACAATGCAACGTTCATAGAATCTCCAAATAAAGCCATTAAACTTTCAGCATGTTGCTCTGCTAAAATTTCAGTTGGTACCATCAATGCTGATTGATAACCAGCCGTTTTTAACGCATACATACAAATTGCAGCAACTACTGTTTTTCCTGAACCTACATCACCTTGAAGTAATCGATGCATACGTATTGGTGCTTTTAAATCTCTAAAAATTTCATTAACACTGGATTTCTGTGCTTCAGTTAGTTCAAAAGGTAAACGATCAATAAATGATTTAACTTGGTCTAAGTCATAATCAATTTCAATTGCTTCGTCAGATGACTTTTCTAATCTATTTAGCCATTGCATACGTAATTCGAATAAAAACAGTTCAGTAAATGCATAGGTTCTACGAGCACGTAATAAATCCTCTTTACTTTTAGGATGATGTAATGTGTTCAAAGTAAAGTCCAAGGTCTCTAATTTATATTTTTCTCTTAGTTCATCAGTTAACCATTCATGAATTGTCACATCATTTAACGCTTGTCTAATTTGGTCTCGTATTTGCTTTTGTTTAATACCTTCCTTAATACGATAGACTGGTTCTAATTGAACATCTGCGTTTTCTTGAGTTTGTGTCCCTTGTGAATTAAAGAAAACCCTATTACCAGTAATTTCCTGTTTAACTCTATTCCACTTACCTTTAACAGTTATAGTTTGATTTAATTCGATTTTCTTTTTTAAATACGGTTGATTGAAAAAAATACATTTGACAGCAATATTATTTACCATTAAATGAACGGTTAATTTTGATTTATTTCTTCCAAAAAATGCAACTACTGGAGCTGTATATACTTGTCCTTCTATCGTAACGTTAGATTGATCTTCTGCTTGATTCAAATCAATCACTGTATTATCTTCATATCTAGTTGGCAAATAAAGAACAAGATCTTCCACTGTATGAATATTTAGTTGTTGCAATACTTCTATTTTCTTAGGACCTATACCTTTTAATTGTAAAAGAGAATATGGACTTTCTATTAAGTTTACTTTAGCCAAAATAAATCACCTATGTTTTATTTGATTTTACGTATCATTTAGTATGTTATTTATTTTATCATGACTAAGTTGAACATGACATTGTTAGCAACTCGAGAATGATACTTTTAACCCGCAATAACACTAAAATAGCAAAATAAAAAACTACCAACTGATGATTTATCATTGGTAGTTTTTTATTTTAAATTTTTATTCTACTGAAAAGAAATATTGATAAATTGGTTGTCCACCTTCATGAACTTCCACTTCTACATCTGGATATTGCTCTTCGATCCAGTTTATCATGTTATCTGTAACTGCTTGCTCTGCATCTTGACCAATAATCACAGTCAATATTTCACTATCTTCTGCTAACATCTCATTTAACAACTCAGTAACCGTTGTTAATTGATCACTTTGGCTGCTTACAATCTTATCTTCAATCAAGCCCATAAACGCGTCTTTTTTAATCTCAACGCCATCAATTTTCGTATCACGAACAGCGTACGTTAATGAACCAGATTTAACGTTATTTACTGAATCAGCCATTTGCGCTTTATTTTCTTCAAGTGTTGCGTCCACATCATATTGGAATAGTGCGCTTATACCTTGAGGAATAGATTTCGTTGGAATAACAACTGCTTCTGCATCAACAATACTCGCTGCTTGTTCACTTGCCATTAAAATATTTTTATTATTCGGTAAAATAATTGCACGTTTACATTTTGATTGTTCAATGACTTTAACGATATCTTCTGTAGAAGGATTCATCGTTTGTCCACCACTAATGATATGTGTGGCACCCATTGATTTGAATATCTCTGAAATACCTTCACCCATAGAAATAGTAATAATTGCTGTTTCAACCGTTTCCATTTTCGGTTTAGCTGTGTGCTGTTCTTTTCGAATCACTTCACGGTGCTGTTCTCTCATATTTTCAACCTTAAGTTTAATTAATTCACCATATTGTTGACCATAATTAAACACTTTACCTGGGTATTCGGTATGCACGTGAACTTTCACAATTTCTTCATCATTAATGACTAATAAAGAATCACCAAATTGACTCATATCTTGCCTGAATTCTTGTTCATCAAAGGCTTTTTTATTCTTTCCAAAACGAACCATCATTTCAGTACAATAGCCATAAATAATATCTTCAGTATTAATTACACCATGGAAATCATGTTCATCATGTACAAATTCATCTTTATCTATCTTTGCAACTTTGGCTTCAACTTTTTCACCTTTAAGCGCTTTTAAGAATCCTTCGTAAACGCATAACAAACCTTTACCGCCACTATCAACAACACCAACTTCTTTAAGTACAGCTAATAAGTTTGGTGTGTTTTCAAGTGATTCATTGGCTTTTACAATAATGTACTCCATTAATTCTATACAATCTTCAGTATTATTTGCTTTTTCTATTGCAGCTTGCGCAGCATCTTTTGCAACTGTAAGTATTGTACCTTCAACTGGTTTCATAACAGCTTTATATGCCGTTTCAACACCAGCTTGAAAACTTTCAGCTAACAATTTTGAATTAATTTCAGATTCACTTTCAATATTTTTACAAAATCCTCTGAATAATTGTGACAAGATGACACCAGAGTTACCTCTTGCACCCATTAGTAAACCTTTCGAGAATGTTTTACCTAATTCGCCGATATTTTTCGACAAATTATTCTCTACTTCTTCGCGACCTGAAGTCATAGTAAGATTCATATTTGTTCCTGTATCACCATCTGGCACTGGATACACATTCAAAGAATCTACCAAATCTGCATTGTTAGATAAATTTTGTGCCCCTTGTATAATCATATCGGCAAATAATTTACCATTAATTTTGCTAATCATTTCAAGTTGTCCTCCTAAGCTTTCTTGCCTGTATTATTCACACGTACACCTTGTACATATATATTGATTGAATTTACTGATACATTAAGTGATTTTTCCAAAGTATATTTCACTGTTGATTGTACATTATTGGCAACTTCAGATATTTTCACACCATAACTTACAATAATGTACATATCTATATCCACTACGCCATTATTTTCAGTTACTTTGATGCCTTTAGCATAATTTTCATGTCCTAGTATTTCCGCAATACCATCTCTAACTTGTTGTCTAGATGCCATACCTACAATACCATAACATTCAACGGCCTTTCCACCTACAACCGAAGCAATCACTTCGTTTGAAATATCAATTTTACCGTAATCATTTGAAATCTCTAATGTCATATCTTTGTCCCTCCTAAATTTCAAAGTTTATTATTCGTTTTCCCTAATCACTTTTAAAATTTTACCACTTAGTGTAGTCATAAACGCTTTAAGTTTCATTGATTATTTTTATAAAATATCAATGGTACAACTTATCAGAATGACTTACGCTTAAATCACCTATTATATTTTGAGTAAACTGAATTTACACTCATGACGATTATCTATAGGCGTTTTCTTTTAATAGATGTAGTATCATTAAATAAAAATTTTAAATGTTTCATTCACTTATTTCTCTAAAATATCATACTACATAACTTCACAGTCTACAATTATATCACAAAACTCAGTATTTTTGACTTTTATGTGAAAATTATTCATTGTTTTTCAAATGAAACTATGCTATCTTAATTAAGTATATAAGTAGTTATGTGTATTTATATTTATTAAAGGAGGTACTCATATGGGTAAACAATGTTTCGTAACAGGTCGTAAAGCTTCGACTGGTAACAGACGTTCACACGCTTTAAACTCTACTAAACGTAGATGGAACGCTAACCTTCAAAAAGTTAGAATCCTAGTTGACGGTAAACCTAAAAAAGTTTGGGTTTCTGCACGTGCTTTAAAATCTGGTAAAGTAACTAGAGTTTAATAAATATATTGCACATAAAAAATGTGACCTTATGTGGAGGACACATTTACTTAAGAACTAAGAGCTCAACCTCTTAGTTCTTTTTTTGTTACCAAACAATACATAATGGTTCATAGTGAAATTCGAACTATCAATATAATTTGGTTAATACGTTTAATAATGGTTCTCTGTCAAATTGGACTTATGGGTTCAATATCGATTTTGGCACATAAATCAATGTACTAGGACCTACAATTTTCCTTCCAATAATAAATCACGCCATAATCTTCATTAATTACAGCGTGATTCATCTATTATTATGTTATAAATTCTATCTATAAACGTCACTTTATTAAATAACACATGCACTTTATTAAAAATCCTCACAAATTTGAATATACTTAATTTAAATCTGTACTTCTAATTTGCAAAATCAACCCATCATGTACAGTTACTTTCGCTTGCAAAGACTCAATTTCATTTGAAATAGTTAAAGTAGAACCTATATTAAGCATTTGTCTAGCTAAATTATATTTAAAACCTGCTAGAGAAAGTTCTACATCATCAGTCATCGGTATAAATGAAATGTACGGATAACTCTTATCTTTTTCAACTGTATGTTGACCTTTAGGCAATAATTCAATTTTATTTTGTTGATCGATAACTTCTATATGAACATCATGTTTATAATATGCTTTTTTCAATAATAACTGAATTGCCCCAAAAAAGTGATCTAATCGTCCGCCTGTTGCACCATAAATTGTAATACTATCAAATCCAAGTGCAACAGCTTTATCAACCGCTAAAGCTAAATCCGTATCAGCTTTTTCAGCTTGAACTGGTTTGATTTGTAACTGTTCTGTTAGAAGTTGGCGTTCTTCTTTACTGACTGAATCAAAGTCTCCCACTGAGAAAAAAGGGATAATTTGATGCTTCAATAAAATCAAAGCACCTCTATCAACGCCGCCCCATTTACCTTCATTACTTTTGGCCCAAATATCTTGCGGCAAGTGTCGATTAGAACATAATAAATTTATATGCATATACACTCAACCTTTCAATGCTTGTGTGACTTTTTTATAATCTTCTTGTTTAAAGAAAAATGAACCTGTTACTAGCATTGTAGCACCATTTTCAACACAAACTTTCGCTGTATCGGTATTTACGCCTCCATCAACTTCAATATCAAAGTTTAATTGACGTTCCATTTTAATAGCATTAAGACCCGCTATTTTTTCTACGCATTGATCAATAAATGATTGACCACCAAACCCTGGGTTAACTGTCATCACTAATACATAATCAACAATGTCTAAAATAGGTTCAATTTGTGATATTGGTGTACCAGGATTAATTACTACACCAGCTTTTTTATCTAAATGTTTAATCATTTGAATAGCACGATGAATATGAGGCGTTGATTCGACATGAATTGAAATCATATCGGCACCATGTTCTGCAAATGATGCAATATACTTTTCTGGATTTTCAATCATCAAATGTACGTCTATAGGTAATGTTGTGCCTTTTCTTACTGCATCTAATATTGGTAAACCAATAGATATATTAGGCACAAATTGACCATCCATAACATCAAAATGAACTCCGTCGACACCTGCTTCTTCAAGTCGTTTTAATTCATGTTGTAAATCCAAAAAATCAACAGATAATAATGATGGATATAGTTTTGTCATTTAATATCTAACCTTTCTATTTGAAATTTCATTAAATAGTTGTAAATAATGGTCGTATCTAAATTGCGCAATATTCCCTATCTCTAATTGATGCTTAACATTACAATTAGGTTCTTTGATATGATTACAATTCCTAAACTTACATGTTTCACCATATCGATTTAATTCAAGAAAATAATCTTTTATTTCATCTTTATCTATATGATCAAAATCTAAAGCACTGAATCCAGGTGTGTCTGCAATATAACCGTTTTGACGTTCGAATAGTTCGACATGTCTTGTAGTATGCTTTCCTCGATTTAATGATTTTGATATATCATTTGTCTCAAGATTAAGTTCTGGACGATAATGATTTAAGAAAGTGGACTTACCGACACCTGATTGACCACTAAGTACTATAAGTCCAGCTGGCCAAGCTTCTACAATTTTTTTTCGATCATCATCATTTCCAATAAATTCAGTCTCATAGCCAATATTTTCATATATTTTCAACAACTCATTAATTTCGAACTGCTTTTCAATTGGTGTTTTATCTTTTTTAGTCACCAAAACTCTCGCATTTAACTGATACGAATGTGCAATAACTAAAAATCGATCTAATAATTGCGTTGAAAAATTTGGCTCGACAGCACTCATTACAATTACTAGTGTATCTATATTACTTACAGGTGGTCTTTTCAACTCATTTTTCCGCTCAAACACTTGATGAATATAGCCTTCGTTAATGTTTTGTACTTCAAATTCCACTATATCACCAACTACCGGTGAAAATTTTTTCTTTCTAAATAATCCTCGTGGTTTTGTATTGAAACGTTCGCCATTAACGTCTACTTGATATACCCCACTAATTGATTTCACTATTCGACCTGTCTTCAAAATGGCACCTCTCGATTAATTTTACTGCATTTATTATATCAAAGACTGGAAAATTAATATATAAATGATCATTTCAAATGATATAAATATTGTGAGAGTGATACAGAATTGATAGACAATGCTCAACTGTAAATGATGACATTAAGCATTTTAAAACTACCGCAATCTCAACATAAAAATACCGAGACTTCCAAATAGAAACCTCGGTACATTTACTTCAATTATATTTAAATATCATCATAGCTGACTTCTTTTTCAGCTACAGTTTTACCGTCAACTTTAACAATATAACTTGCTGTTTTTCCTTTTTCAATTCTTAAAGGAATGTCTATACGTTGATCACTAGTAATGTCGAAACTACCTTTTTCAGTTGAACCGTCATTATCTTTATCTTTAATATAAACTTTAACTTTTTGTGACTTATCATTTTTACCAGTGTATGGTACATCTACCGATTCAGTTGTCGTTTTGACATCTGATGAGTCACTTTTTTTACCTTTAGAAACAACAAATGAAATCGTTGACCCCTCATCTACTGATTTTCCTTTAGGAGATTGAGAAATCACATCACCCTCATCAATATCGTCACTATACTCTTCCTTACTTTCAACTTTAAACCCTTTTTCTTCTAAGGCTTTTTTAGCTTTGCTAAAGGATTTATGCTCAAAGTCTTCTACATAAACTTGCTTAATGCCTAAAGATTCATATAGTTTAATATTAGAATCATGAATAGCGATTTCAGTATTTGCGGTTACACTTTGATTTGCAATGTATCCTTTTGGCGCTTGATTATTATATACTTTTTCAATCGTAACATCTTTAAGACCTAACGATTTTAATTTCTGCAAGGCTTCCTCCTTAGGTAAACCAATGACATTTGGCATTTTAACCTTTTCAGGGCCTTTTGATATAACAACATCAACACTGTCACCACGTTCAACACGTTCACCTGTATTAGGAGTTGTCTTAATAATTTCATTTTCAGGATATTTATCACTATAACTTCTAGAAATTTTACCCAATTTCAGGTTGTTTTTATTGAATATTTGCTCTGCTTCTTTTACAGATTTCCCGATTACATCAGGTGTCTCTTCGTATTTATTACCAAACATTGCCATTGCCACAAAAGAAACAAGTGCAATCATTAACAACGAAAAGATTAGTGATAAGAGCACAATCTTTCGTGTTGATTTCTTTTTAGGTTTTGGTTCGTACACCGTACCTTCTGGCTTTTGGAATTGCTGATGATGAGCAGGCCCATTTACAATAGGTACTTGCGTCGTTTCACGTTTAGGTTGATTCGACTTATGTTCACTAATATGCTTTGCTAGATCTTCTTTTTTCAAAGGTACCGCTATCGTTTTCATTTTATCGAGTTCATAGACATCTTCATTCGCTCGATTTTCATGTAAAACACTACTCAAATCATCTTTCATTTCTTGAATTGTTTTGTAACGATTCGCTTTGTCTTTTTCTGTAGCGCGTAAAATGACATTACTTAAAGATTGCGGAATATCCTTACGTACATCTGTTGTCACATTTGGCACAGAATCCTGAATATGTTTAATCGCAATGCTAACTGCAGTTTCTCCATTAAAGGGTGGTTCACCAACAAGCATTTCATATAACACAATACCTATAGAATAAATATCTGTACATTCATCCGTTGCCTCACCTTTTGCTTGTTCTGGCGAAAAGTACTGCACAGTACCTAACACATGATTAGTCTGAGTTAAAGACGTCTCACTTAAAGCTTTAGCAATTCCAAAATCAAATATTTTCAACGTTTTATTGCTGTCAATTAATATATTTTGTGGCTTAATATCTCTATGTACAATACGCATATCATGCGCATGTTTAATGCCATCCAATATTTGATTCGTAAAATTAATCGCCGTGTCAACACTTAATGGCCCATGACTTTCAATATACTCAGACAAAGTCGGACCTTCAATATATTCCATTACTAAGTAGTAACAGTCATCTTCTTCATCAACATCGATCATACTTACTATATTTTGATGTGATAGCTGTGATGAGTTATGTACTTCTCGTTCAAAACGTTTTAATGTTTCTTCTTTTTCTCTAGGTGGTATAAAAATCGCCTTAATTGCAACTTTAATGTTAAGTATCGTATCTTCTGCAAGATAAACGGTACTCATGCCACCGCCGCCAAGCTTATCTACAATTTTATATCGTTCATTTATTATTTTACCTATCATACTTTATCACCTTCAATAGCCGCGAGTATGAAAGTAACGTTATCTTTCGAATGGTTATCTAATGCCAATTGCATTAATTGATCACCATGATCTTCTATTGTACCTTCTTTTACTAACAAACGCTTAATTTCATTGTCTTTAACATAATCAGTTAATCCATCTGAATTTAATAATAAATAATCATAAAAATTTAATCGCTTAATAAACAAATCTGGACTCACACGTTTATCTGTGCCCATCACCTTCGTAATAATATTACGTTGTGGATGTGTAAATGCTTCTTCCGGCGTAATTTGACCCGTTAAAACAAGATGATTAACAAATGAGTGATCACTAGTAATTTGTTCAATTTGTCTACTATTAATAACATAGGCTCTAGAATCACCGACATTTGCTATCACAACTGATTTTTCAAAAACAAGTGCACAAACACATGTTGTACCCATACCTTTATATTCTGCATTTTCTTGTGCATAGTGATATAACTGAAAATTTATATCTTTTATATTATTACGCAACCAATTTTCAGCTTGATGTTCTTCTATAAGATTTTCCGCTTCAAAACGGGATTTCAACTCATCTGTAACAAATTTACTTGCAACTTCTCCTGCTTTATGGCCGCCCATACCATCACACAGAACTAAAAGTTGTTGATTAGTTTGATTATAAAAAATACCACCCGCATCTTCATTCTTATCTCTATGTTGTCCAGTATCAGTAAAAAATTGTGCCTCTAGCATTTGTCTTTACCTCGTTTCTACTTGTCGTTCCTTTGCTCTTAATTGACCACAAGCTGCGTCAATATCCGAACCTTGTTCACGACGTATTGTGGCATTAATTCCTAGTCTCTTTAATTCTTTTTCAAATTTAAAGATATCATTTTTAGCCGTTTTCACATAATTTCTTTCTGGAACATGGTTGACAGGAATTAAGTTAACATGGCAGTTTAAGCCTTTTATTAAATGTGCTAATTCTCTTGCATGTTCTAGTTGGTCATTCACACCACCAAACAGACCATATTCAAAAGTAACACGACGATTTGTTTTTTCTTGATAATATTGAATTGCTTCGATTAACTTCTCAACATTATATGCACGGTTAATTGGCATCAAGCGTGATCGCACTTCATCTTTTGCGGCGTGTAAGCTTACAGCAAAATTAATTTGGATATCTTCATCCGCAAAGTCATATATTCTAGGAATGATACCTGATGTTGATACTGTAATGTGACGTGCACCAATATTTAAACTGTTATCATCATTGACGATTCTTAAAAAGTCCATCATTTCATCATAATTTTCAAATGGTTCACCGATACCCATTATGACAATTTGAGATACGCGCTCTTCTGTAGCATCAAGGGCTTTTTGAACTGTTAAAACTTGTGAAACAATTTCGCCAGCTTCAAGGTTTCTTTTTAAGCCGCCAAGTGTAGAAGCACAAAACGTACATCCGATACGACAACCTACTTGTGTCGTTACACATACTGAATTTCCATAATCATGTCTCATTAAAACAGTTTCAATTGTATAGCCATCTTGTAATTCAAATAAGAATTTAATTGTACCGTCTTTACTTTCTTGTTTTACTACAGTTGTTAAAGTTGTAACAGTAAAGTTATCTTTTAAAAGCTGTCGTAAGTCTTTCGATAAGTTCGTCATTTCATCAATCGAATCTACTCTTTTTTGATATAACCATTCAAAAATCTGTTTCGCTCGAAATTTTTGTTGACCTTGTTCAACGAGCCAGTTTTGCATTTCGTCAAATCGCAATGAATATATTGATTGCTTGTCAAAATTTGGAAGAAATTTATTCTTCTTTTTCTTTTCAGCAGTTATCATTCCTAATTGTCCTTTCTTTTTATCTTAGTGATAAAGAATCCATCTGAATTAAAGTCTTGCGGCATGATTTGTAACGTTTTGACCAACTCTCCAGTTATCGGATGTTGAAACGGTTCAAATTCGAAGTTTTTATTATTTTTCAGAAACGTATAAATCACGTTTTCATTTTCTAGTTGCTCAATTGTACATGTTGAATAGATGATTTCGCCACCTATTTTTACATTGTTTTTTACATTTTCCAATATTTCAAGCTGTAATTCAACTAGTGACTCAATATGTTGTTTGCTTTGAGTATACTTAATCTCCGGCTTATGTCTCATTACACCTAATCCGCTACATGGTGCATCAACAAGTATCTTATCGTATGTTTTATCATAAGGTTTTGTCGCATCATGTTGAAAAGCCTTAATATTTGTTAATCGTAATTTTTTTATATTAAAATTAATTAAGTCTATTTTGTGATCATGTATATCTGAAGCGTCAACTTGCCCTTCTGGCATTAAAACTTCAGCAATGTGACAAGCTTTACCGCCAGGTGCACTACATGCATCTAATACGTGATCATGTCGGTCTACATTCATAATGTGTGCAACAAACATTGAGCTTTTATCTTGAATTGAAACGAATCCATCTTTAAATGAACGAGAATGAATAATTGGTTGTCCTCCTATATGGAGACAATAAGGTAAGTCATGATCTTTTTCAACGTCATAACCTTCGTCTTGCAACTTTTCAATAATATCATCTAATGATGCTCGCGTCAGGTTGGCACGCACAGTTGTTGATGTCGTTTCTAAAAATGACTGTAAAATTGTTTCAGTTTCTTCGAGACCATAATGTGTTGCCCAATGATCTATAATCCACTTCGGCATACTATACTCGATTGCCATTCTTTTTTTAGGATCTGCAATTTCATTAAAATCAGGTAAGTCACTACGCATCATTGTACGTAAAATACCATTTACGACATTACCATTATGATAGCCACCGCGTTCTTTTGCTATTTCAACTGCTTCATTAATAATGGCATGATTTGGAACTTTATCTAAATATACATATTGATAAATACTCATCCATAATAATTGCCTAACCCATGCCTTAATCTTTGTTTTCACAAAAGGCTTTAAATAAAAATCTAACGTATATTTTCTTTTAACGGTTCCGTAGACAATTTCTGTAAATAAAGCCTTATCCATTGCATTTAATTCATTTTCTGACAACACTTCATTGATACGCAAGTTACTATACGCACCTTCATTTAATATATCTTGAATCGTGTCAAAAGCAAGACTTCTCACGTTTTCGATCATATAAGTTTCTTCCCTACTAGTGTGTTTTGCGCACCACTTAAATAATTGGCAGCTAACATTCTCTTTTTCCCAGCTAATTGCATATCTTTAATTGCAACAGCTTCATTATCATTTGTAGCAACAATAATGGCTTTTTTAGTCGTTTCTATAATGGTTCCAGGCTCGTTTATCTTATTAGTCTCAACGAGTTCAGCATCGTATATTTTCAAGTTAGTGTCATCCATAGTTGTATAAGCAACTGGCCATGGTGATAATCCACGAATTTGATTAAACACTTGTCTTCCTGGTTTATTCCAGCTAATTCGCTCATCTTCGCGTCGAATATTGGAAGCAAATGTTGCTTGCGTATCATCTTGAGGTACACTTTCATTTGTGCCCTCTATAATAGATGGTAAAGTTTCTTTTAATAAATCTGCCCCTAATACACTTAATTTATCATGCATCGTACCGACATTATCATTTTCTTCTATTTTAATTGCTTGTTGCGAAATAATATTACCCGCATCTAATTTTTTAACCATATACATAATTGTTATGCCGGTTTCTTGTTCACCATCGATAATTGCCTGATGAATTGGTGCACCACCTCTATACTTTGGTAACAATGATGCATGTACATTAATTGCGCCAAGTTTTGGTAATGCCAACAATGATTCAGGTAATAATTGTCCAAAAGCAGCAGTTACAATTAAATCTACATCTAATTGAAGCAATTGTTCTAATTCTTCTGATCCACTTAATTTTTCAGGCTGATATACAGGTAAATCATATTTCATTGCAACTTTTTTAACTGGTGGTGGTGTCATAACACGTTTACGTCCAACAGGTCGATCTGGTTGCGTTACGACTGCAATGACATCATGTTCTGCAATAAGCATTTCTAAAACAGTTGTTGAAAAGTCTGGTGTACCCATAAATATTATTTTAGTCATTTATAAAATATGCCTCCACTTCTTTATCTGTTAAAATACGGTCCGCACGTTCTGTAAAAGGGATACCGTTCATTTGATCTATAATATGCAAAATCATTCTTGCTACATCTTCATGTGCAGTTAGTTCAACTTTGTTCCCATTGACGTCATAACTTTC
>NZ_JACYHC010000630.1:0-2346 GCF_017152085.1 Staphylococcus sp. EG-SA-2 | reverse complement strand
ACGGAACTGACAATGCAAAGGTTTATGATGATTACAAAGCATTGTTAAAAGATGACACGATTGATGTTATCCATGTTTGTACGCCAAATGACTCGCATTGTGAAATTACTGTAGCAGGGTTGCATGCCGGTAAGCATGTGATGTGTGAAAAACCAATGGCTAAAACGACAGCAGAAGCTCAAAAAATGATAGATACAGCTAAATCAACAGGTAAAAAATTAACAATAGGTTATCAAAATCGCTTCAGACCAGATAGTCAATTTTTACATCAAGCAGCGCAACGTGGCGACTTAGGAGACATTTACTTCGGAAAGGCACATGCCATTCGTCGTCGTGCAGTACCGACATGGGGTGTCTTTCTAAACGAAGAAGCCCAAGGTGGAGGACCTTTAATCGATATTGGTACGCACGCATTAGATTTAACGTTATGGATGATGGATAATTATGAACCAGAATCAGTGATGGGTTCAACATTCCATAAATTAAATAAGCAGCATGATGCGGCAAACGCTTGGGGTTCATGGAATCCAGATGAATTTACAGTTGAAGACTCTGCGTTTGGCTTTATTAAAATGAAGAACGGAGCGACGATCATTTTAGAATCCGCTTGGGCGATTAATTCTTTAGAAGTGGATGAGGCAAAATGTTCATTATCAGGAACGAAAGCAGGTGCTGATATGAAAGATGGTCTACGTATTCATGGTGAAGATATGGGCACACTTTATACCAAACACGTTGAATTGGAAAACAAAGGCGTCGACTTTTATGAAGGTAATGAAGTGGATGAAGCTGAAGAAGAAGCAAAAGCTTGGATTGATGCAGTTGTAAATGATACTGAACCAGTTGTGAAACCGGAACAAGCAATGGTAGTTACAAAAATTCTTGAAGCGATTTATCAGTCTGCAAAATCAGGCAAAGCAATTTACTTTGAATAACATCATACGGTAAGGAGGCACATCATGACAAAATTAAAAGTTGGTGTGATAGGTGTTGGTGGCATTGCACAAGACCGTCATATTCCAGCATTGCTGAAACTCAAAGACACAGTCTCATTAGTTGCAGTACAAGATATTAATACAGTGCAGATGATTGATGTTGCGAAGCGCTTTAATATACCTCAGGCAGTTGAGACACCTAGCGAGCTGTTTAAACTTGTTGATGCGGTGGTCATTTGTACACCCAATAAATTCCATGCTGATCTTTCTATAGAAGCATTGAACCATGGTGTCCATGTCTTATGCGAAAAGCCAATGGCAATGACGACGGAAGAGTGTGATCGCATGATTGAAGCGGCTAATAAAAATCACAAATTATTAACTGTCGCTTATCATTATCGTCACACAGATGTCGCTATGACTGCTAAAAAAGCAATTGAAGCAGGTGTGGTTGGTAAACCATTAGTAGCACGTGTACAAGCGATGCGTAGGCGTAAAGTACCTGGGTGGGGCGTTTTTACCAATAAAGCGTTGCAAGGTGGCGGTAGTTTAATCGATTATGGTTGCCACTTGTTAGACTTATCTTTGTGGCTATTAGGTAAAGATATGGTGCCGCATGAAGTGCTAGGAAAAACATATAATCAATTGAGCAAACAACCGAATCAAATTAATGATTGGGGAACATTTGATCACACTAAATTTGATGTCGATGATCATGTTACTAGTTATATGACATTTGCCAATCGAGCAAGCATGCAGTTTGAATGTTCGTGGTCTGCAAATATAAAGGAAGATAAGGTACACGTTAGTTTATCAGGAGAAGATGGCGGTATCAATTTATTTCCATTTGAAATATATGAGCCCCGCTTTGGAACTATTTTTGAAAGCAAAGCTAATGTTGAGCATAACGAAGACATTGCTGGTGAGAGACAGGCGCGTAACTTTGTCAATGCGTGTTTAGGTATAGAAGAGATTGTGGTGAAACCGGAAGAAGCACGCAATGTAAATGCCCTTATAGAAGCGATTTATCGTAGCGATCTTGATAACAAGAGCATACAACTTTAATGATTATTATATATAATACAAAATTCTCAATATAAAAAGAAGGAGTGCTTTTCAATGAAAATAGGTGTATTTTCAGTATTATTTTACGATAAAAATTTTGAAGATATGTTAGATTATGTCGCAGAATCTGGATTGGATATGATTGAAGTTGGAACAGGTGGTAACCCAGGAGATAAATTTTGTAAGTTAGATGAGTTGTTAGAAAATGAAGACAAGCGACAAGCATTTATGAAGTCAATCACAGACAGAGGCTTACAAATAAGTGGTTTCAGTTGTCATAACAATCCAATTTCTCCAGATCCGATAGAAGCGAAAGAAGCCGATGAAACGTTACGTAAAACAATCC
>NZ_JACYHC010000629.1:0-2346 GCF_017152085.1 Staphylococcus sp. EG-SA-2 | reverse complement strand
ACGGAACTGACAATGCAAAGGTTTATGATGATTACAAAGCATTGTTAAAAGATGACACGATTGATGTTATCCATGTTTGTACGCCAAATGACTCGCATTGTGAAATTACTGTAGCAGGGTTGCATGCTGGTAAACATGTGATGTGTGAAAAACCAATGGCTAAAACGACAGCAGAAGCTCAAAAAATGATAGATACAGCTAAATCAACAGGTAAAAAATTAACAATAGGTTATCAAAATCGTTTCCGAGCAGATAGTCAATTTTTACATCAAGCAGCGCAACGTGGCGACTTAGGAGACATTTACTTCGGAAAGGCACATGCCATTCGTCGTCGAGCAGTACCAACATGGGGTGTCTTTCTAGACGAAGAAGCTCAAGGTGGAGGACCATTAATCGATATCGGTACACACGCTTTAGATTTAACGTTATGGATGATGGATAATTATGAACCAGAATCAGTGATGGGTTCAACATTCCATAAATTAAATAAACAGCATCATGCGGCAAACGCTTGGGGTTCATGGAATCCAGATGAATTTACAGTTGAAGATTCTGCGTTTGGATTTATTAAAATGAAGAATGGAGCGACGATCATGTTAGAATCCGCTTGGGCGATTAATTCTTTAGAAGTGGATGAGGCAAAATGTTCATTATCAGGAACTAAAGCAGGTGCTGATATGAAAGATGGTCTACGTATTCATGGTGAAGACATGGGTACACTTTATACCAAACACGTTGAATTGGAAAACAAAGGCGTCGACTTTTATGAAGGTAATGAAGTGGATGAAGCTGAAGAAGAAGCAAAAGCTTGGATTGATGCAGTTGTAAATGATACTGAACCAGTTGTGAAACCGGAACAAGCAATGGTAGTTACAAAAATTCTTGAAGCGATTTATCAGTCTGCAAAATCAGGCAAAGCAATTTACTTTGAATAACATCATACGGTAAGGAGGCACATCATGACAAAATTAAAAGTTGGTGTGATAGGTGTTGGTGGTATTGCACAAGACCGTCATATTCCAGCATTGCTGAAACTCAAAGACACAGTCTCATTAGTTGCAGTACAAGATATTAATACAGTGCAGATGATTGATGTTGCGAAGCGCTTTAATATACCTCATGCAGTTGAGACACCTAGCGAGCTGTTTAAACTTGTTGATGCGGTGGTCATTTGTACACCTAATAAATTCCATGCTGATCTTTCTATAGAAGCATTGAACCATGGTGTCCATGTATTGTGTGAAAAGCCAATGGCGATGACGACGGAAGAGTGTGATCGCATGATTGAAGCGGCTAATAAAAATCACAAATTATTAACTGTCGCATATCATTATCGTCACACAGATGTGGCAATTACTGCTAAAAAAGCAATTGAATCAGGTGTGGTTGGTAAACCTTTAGTAGCACGTGTACAAGCGATGCGTAGGCGTAAAGTGCCTGGCTGGGGTGTTTTTACCAATAAAGCGTTGCAAGGTGGCGGTAGTTTAATCGATTATGGTTGCCACTTGTTAGACTTATCTTTGTGGCTACTAGGTAAAGATATGGTGCCGCATGAAGTGCTAGGAAAAACATATAATCAATTGAGCAAACAACCGAATCAAATTAATGATTGGGGAACATTTGATCATACTAAATTTGATGTCGATGATCATGTTACTAGTTATATGACATTTGCCAATCGAGCAAGCATGCAGTTTGAATGTTCGTGGTCTGCAAATATCAAAGAAGATAAGGTTCACGTTAGTTTATCAGGAGAAGATGGCGGTATCAATTTATTTCCATTTGAAATATATGAGCCCCGCTTTGGAACTATTTTTGAAAGCAAAGCTAATGTTGAGCATAACGAAGACATTGCTGGTGAGAGACAGGCGCGTAACTTTGTCAATGCGTGTTTAGGGATAGAAGAGATTGTGGTGAAACCGGAAGAAGCACGCAATGTAAATGCCCTTATAGAAGCGATTTATCGTAGCGATCTTGATAACAAGAGCATACAACTTTAATGATTATCATATATGATACAAAATTCTCAATATAAAAAGAAGGAGTGCTTTTCAATGAAAATAGGTGTATTTTCAGTATTATTTTACGATAAAAATTTTGAAGATATGTTAGATTATGTCTCAGAATCTGGATTGGATATGATTGAAGTTGGAACAGGTGGTAACCCAGGAGATAAATTTTGTAAGTTAGATGAGTTGTTAGAAAATGAAGACAAGCGCCAAGCATTTATGAAGTCAATCACAGACAGAGGCTTACAAATAAGTGGTTTCAGTTGTCATAACAATCCAATTTCTCCAGATCCGATAGAAGCGAAAGAAGCCGATGAAACGTTACGTAAAACAATCC
>NZ_JACYHC010000628.1:0-2347 GCF_017152085.1 Staphylococcus sp. EG-SA-2 | reverse complement strand
GTTGGCGTACCGCTAATAATATGTTCAGCATTGGTAACTTTAGTTGTGTAAGCATTTTGTTTAGTGCTATCGGCGTTGACATATTTACTGCTTGCTAACGTATTCGTCTTATCTGCGATGGCATGTTTTAATGTGCCCATCGCCGTGTTCAGTTCAGTCGCATTACGTTGTACATCTTGTGCATTAGATACGCGTTGAGCACCATTAGCTTGTGCTTTTAATGCATCTTTTTGATGTTGATTTAAATCAGATGCGCCATTGATTGCTGTAATCGCTGCTTGTTTCGCATTGTTTAAGTTTTGCGTACCATTTAATGCATGTTTCGCATTATTAACATTATTAAGTGCTTGTTCGACTGCTGTTTTCGCTGTATTCGGTCCAGTTTGTTTATTTAAAATGGTTTCGGCTGCTGATACAGCTTGATTGTATGCATTACGTTTTTGCTCATCAGCATCCAAGAAGTTTTGGCTCGCTAATGTTCCTGACTTATCGTTGATAGCCGTTTGTAAGTTACCCATAGCACCATCTAAACTATTCGCATTTTGTTTAACAGATTCAACACCAGCTAAGTTTGTAGCTTGTGAAATTTGATTTGTTAAATCATTACGTTGAGCTGTAGTGATATGCGTTAAAGTACCTAAATGTTGTTTCGCTGCGTTTTGAGCTGCAATTAATTTTGCATCGCCATTCAATGCATCTTTCGCAGTATTCACACGTTGCAATGCTGCTTCAACTGCATTTTGCGCAGTGTTTGGACCATGTTGTTTATTTAAAATCGCTTTCGCTGCAGTAATAGCATTATCATACTCTTGTTGTTTATTTGTATCAGCATCACGATATTTCTCAGATGATTTAACTTGAGATTCGTTGTTAATACCACTTTGCAAGCTAGCCATAGCTTGATCTAGATGTTGTGCATTTTGTTTTACAGTATCAACACCACTAACTCTTGTCGCACTACTAATTTGACTAATCAAATTGTTCTTTTGAGCATCTGTAATACTCGTTAATGTGTTTAAGTACGTTTTCGCATTTTGTTTTGCCGTAGCTAAGTTTTCATCACCGTTAAGTGCCGTTTTAGAACTATTCACTTGCTCTGCTTTTTGTGTAATCGTACTTGGATTCATTTCTGGATTACTATTTGCATTAATAATCGTTTCAGCAGCAGCTACTGCGTTGTTATATGCTGTTTGCTTATCATTATTAGCATCTACGTAATCTTCACTTGCTTTAGTCGCATCTTTGTTGGCAATACTTTGTCTTAACGTATTCATGGCTTGATCTAATGTATTGGCATTTGATTGAACCGTATGAACACCAGCGACAGTAGTACCACTATTAATTTGGTTTGTTAAATTCGTTTTTTGTGCAGTTGTTAAATGCGTCATATTATTTAACTGCTGTTTCGCTGTTTGCTTCGCTTGATCTAATAAACGCGTACCATCTAAGTTATTTTTAGCCGAATTCAATTGATTCATCGCTTCAGTAACTTGATCTTTCGTTTTATTTTGACCATTTGATTTATTTAAAATATCTTTCGCAGCTTGTACCGCATTTGTGTATGCTGTTTTCTTACTAGGTGTCGCATCTTGATAGTTTTGACTATTAAGCGTCGTTTGTTCATCATTGATTGCACCTTGCAAGTTACCCATCGCTGTATTTAAATCTGTACCTTGTTGTTTAACAGTATTTACGCCAGCAATATTTGATGCAGCATTAATTTTAGATTTAACATCTGCTTTTTGTGCATTATTTAAATGTGGTAATGCATCAATTGCTCTTGCAGCATCTGTTTTAGATTGTGCTAATTTTTCATCACCATTTAATGCATTTTTATTAGAAGTAACAGCTGAAGTTGCACGATTAACATCATCAACAGACATCGTTGGATTTGTTGTTTGATTAATGATTGTTTCGGCACTTGAAACTGCACTGTTATATGCATTTTGTTTAGCTGTATCTGCATCCGCATAATCTTCTGTACGTTTCACTTGATCTTTATCTGCAACAGCTTGTCTTAAGTTACCCATTGCACTATTTAAGTTTGTTGCATTTTGCTTAATCGTATTAACTGTCTCGATTTGATGTGCACTATTAATTTGCGATTGTAAGTTTTGACGTTGCGCATTATTCAAGTTATTTAATTGACCTAATGCAGTGTTCGCTTCTTGTTTCGCAGCATTTAACTTAGCTTCACCATTCAATGCATGTTCTTTACTAGTGACATTTGATAAAGCATTGTTAACATCACTTGGTGTTATAACTGGATGTTGTGCATTACCATTAATAATGTCATTCGCATGGTTGTATGCATTGTTGTAATCATTTTTCTTATTAGTATCTGCGT
>NZ_JACYHC010000627.1:0-2347 GCF_017152085.1 Staphylococcus sp. EG-SA-2 | reverse complement strand
GTTGGCGTACCGCTAATAATATGTTCAGCATTGGTAACTTTAGTTGTGTAAGCATTTTGTTTAGTGCTATCGGCGTTGACATATTTACTGCTTGCTAACGTATTCGTCTTATCTGCGATGGCATGTTGTAATTGACCCATTGCCGTGTTCAGTTCAGTCGCATTACGTTGTACATCATTTGCATTAGATACGCGTTGAGCACCATTAGCTTGTGCTTTTAATGCATCTTTTTGTTTTTGATTTAAATCAGATGCGCCATTAATTGCTGTAATCGCTGCTTGTTTCGCATTATTTAAGTTTTGCGTACCATTTAATGCATGTTTCGCACTATTAACATTATTAAGTGCTTGTTCAACCGCTGTTTTCGCTGTATTCGGTCCAGTTTGTTTATTTAAAATGGTTTCGGCAGCTGATATAGCTTGATTGTAAGCATTACGTTTTTGCTCATCAGCATCCAAGAAGTTTTGGCTCGCTAATGTTCCTGACTTATCGTTGATAGCCGTTTGTAAGTTACCCATTGCGCCATCTAAACTATTTGCACTTTGTTTAACTGATTCAACACCAGCTAAGTTTGTAGCTTGTGAAATTTGATTTGTTAAATCATTGCGTTGTGCTGTAGTGATATGCGTTAAAGTACCTAAATGTTGTTTCGCTGCGTTTTGAGCTGCAATTAATTTTGCATCACCATTCAATGCATCTTTCGCAGTATTAACACGTTGCAATGCTGCTTCAACTGCATTTTGCGCAGTGTTTGGACCTGTCGATTTATTTAAAATCGCTTTCGCTGCAGTAATAGCATTATCATACTCTTGTTGTTTATTTGTATCAGCATCACGATATTTCTCAGATGATTTCACTTGAGATTCGTTGTTAATACCATTTTGTAAGTTAGCCATAGCTTGATCTAAATGTTGTGCATTTTGTTTTACAGTATCAACACCACTCACTCTTGTCGCACTACTAATTTGACTAATCAAATTGTTCTTTTGAGCATCTGTAATACTCGTTAATGTGTTTAAGTACGTTTTCGCATTTTGTTTTGCCGTAGCTAAGTTTTCATCACCGTTAAGTGCCGTTTTAGAACTATTCACTTGCTCTGCTTTTTGTGTAATCGTACTTGGATTCATTTCTGGATTACTATTCGCATTAATAATCGTTTCAGCAGCAGCTACCGCGTTGTTATATGCTGTTTGCTTATCATTATTAGCATCTACGTAATCTTCACTTGCTTTAGTCGCATCATTGTTAGCAATACTTTGTCTTAACGTATTCATCGCTTGATCTAATGTGTTGGCATTTGATTGAACCGTATGAACACCAGCAACAGTAGTACCACTATTAATTTGATTTGTTAAATTCGTTTTTTGTGCAGTTGTTAAATGCGTCATATTATTTAACTGCTGTTTCGCTGTTTGCTTCGCTTGATCTAATAAACGCGTACCATCTAAGTTATTTTTAGCCGAATTCACTTGATTCATCGCTTCAGTAACTTGATCTTTCGTTTTATTTTGACCATTTGATTTATTTAAAATATCTTTCGCAGCTTGCACCGCATTTGTGTATGCTGTTTTCTTACTAGGTGTCGCATCTTGATAATTTTGACTATTAAGCGTCGTTTGTTCATCATTGATTGCACCCTGCAAGTTACCCATCGCTGTATTTAAATCTGTACCTTGTTGTTTAACGGTATTTACACCAGCAATATTTGATGCAGCATTAATTTTAGATTTAACATCTGCTTTTTGTGCATTATTTAAATGTGGTAATGCATCAATTGCTCTTGCAGCATCTGTTTTAGATTGTACTAATTTTTCATCACCATTTAATGCATTTTTATTAGTAGTAACAGCTGAAGTTGCACGATTAACATCATCAACAGACATTGTCGGATTAGCTGTTTGATTAATAATTGTTTCAGCACTTGAAACTGCACTGTTATATGCATTTTGTTTAGCTGTATCTGCATCCGCATAATCTTCTGTACGTTTCACTTGATCTTTATCTGCAACAGCTTGTCTTAAGTTACCCATTGCACTATTCAAGTTTGTTGCATTTTGCTTAATTGTATTAACTGCATCAATTTGATGCGCACCATTAATTTGCGATTGTAAGTTTTGACGTTGTACATTATTTAAATTGTTTAAATGACCTAATGCAGTATTCGCTTCTTGTTTCGCAGCATTTAACTTAGCTTCACCATTCAATGCATGTTCTTTACTTGTGACATTTGATAAAGCATTGTTAACATCACTTGGTGTTATAACTGGATGTTGTGCATTACCATTAATAATGTCATTCGCATGGTTGTATGCATTGTTGTAATCATTTTTCTTATTAGTATCTGCGT
>NZ_JACYHC010000626.1:0-2351 GCF_017152085.1 Staphylococcus sp. EG-SA-2 | reverse complement strand
GCATATTCTTGAACCCAACGGTAGACCGTTGAATGATGAACGTTTACACCACGTTCCCTTAATATTTCAGATATATCACGATAACTCAATGTATATCTTAGATAGTAGCCAACGGCTACAGTGATAACATCCTTGTTAAATTGTTTATATCTGAAATAGTTCATACAGAAGACTCCTTTTTGTTAAAATTATACTATAAATTCAACTTTGCAACAGAACCTCTTTTCTAGTATAATGTTTATTAATATAGTACATATTTTTATAAGGAGTTGTACGCATGTATAATCCATTCGACGAAGCTTATCATGGCTTATGCGAAGAGATATTAGAAATAGGGAATAGACGCGATGATCGCACACATACCGGGACAATTTCCAAATTTGGGCATCAATTGCGTTTCGATTTAACCAAAGGGTTTCCTTTACTTACAACCAAAAAGGTTTCTTTTAAATTAGTAGCAACTGAATTATTATGGTTTATTAAAGGAGATACAAACATTCAATACCTACTTAAATATAATAACAATATATGGAATGAATGGGCATTTGAAAATTATGTTCAGTCTGATGATTATCATGGACCAGACATGACAGATTTTGGACATCGTTCCCAGCAAGACCCTGAATTTAACGAGCAGTATAAAGAAGAAATGAAAAAATTTAAAGAACGTATTCTAAACGATGATGCATTTGCTAAAAAATATGGCAACTTAGGGAATGTTTATGGTAAACAATGGAGAGATTGGGAAGATAAAAATGGAAATCATTACGATCAATTAAAATCAGTTATACAACAAATTAAAACCAATCCAAACTCTCGACGTCACATTGTTTCAGCATGGAATCCTACTGAAATCGATTCAATGGCATTACCACCTTGCCACACAATGTTTCAATTTTACGTACAAGAGGGTAAATTAAATTGTCAATTATATCAAAGAAGTGCTGATATATTTTTAGGTGTTCCTTTCAATATTGCAAGTTATGCTTTACTGACACATCTTGTTGCAAAAGAATGTGGACTTGAGGTGGGTGAATTCATTCATACATTTGGAGATGCACATATTTATTCCAATCATATGGATGCAATACATACACAATTATCAAGAGATAGTTATCTACCACCTCAATTAAAAATTAATACAGATAAATCAATTTTTGATATTAATTATGAAGATTTAGAATTGATAAATTATGAATCACACCCTGCTATTAAAGCACCTATTGCGGTATAAAAAGATGCATTAATATTTCGCATACAGAAAGGAGGTATACCATGACATTATCAATAATTGTCGCTCACGATAAACAAAGAGTCATTGGGTACCAAAATCAATTACCTTGGCACTTACCAAATGATTTAAAGCATATTAAACAACTGACCACTGGGAATACACTTGTAATGGCACGGAAAACTTTTAATTCTATAGGGAAGCCATTGCCAAATAGACGTAACGTCGTACTCACTAACCAAGCTTCATTTCACCATGAAGGGGTAGATGTTATAAACTCTCTTGATGAAATTAAAGAGTTATCTGGTCATGTTTTTATATTTGGAGGACAAACGTTATACGAAGCAATGATTGACCAGGTAGATGATATGTATATCACAGTAATAGATGGAAAGTTTCAAGGAGACACATTCTTTCCACCATACACATTCGAAAACTGGGAAGTCGAATCTTCAGTAGAAGGTCAACTAGATGAAAAAAATACTATACCGCATACATTCTTACATTTAGTGCGTAGAAAAGGGAAATAGGAGGCAATTATGGCTAAACAAATTATCGTCACGGATTCAACCTCTGATTTATCACATGAATATTTAAAACAACATAACATTCATGTTATACCATTAAGCCTGACAATCGACGGGAAATCTTACACTGATCAAGTTGATATCTCTTCAAGTGAGTATATCGATCATATTGAAAATGATGCAGACGTCAAAACAAGTCAACCACCTATTGGTCGATTTATTGAAACATATGAGCAATTAGCTCAAGATGACGTTGAAATTATAAGTATTCATCTTTCGTCAGGCTTAAGTGGTACTTATAATACTGCTGTTCAAGCGAGCCATATGGTAGATGGTAATATTACAGTGATTGATTCTAAATCTATTTCGTTTGGGTTAGGTTATCAAATTAAGCAAATTGTTGAATTGGTTCTGTTGCAAAGTAAAAAAATATAGCTAACCACTAATTTATCATGTCAGTGTTCGCTTAACTTGCTAGCATGATGCTAATTTCGTGGCATGGCGAAAATCCGTAGATCTGAAGAGACCTGCGGTTCTTTTTATATAGAGCGTAAATACATTCAATACCTTTTAAAGTATTCTTTGCTGTATTG
>NZ_JACYHC010000625.1:0-2370 GCF_017152085.1 Staphylococcus sp. EG-SA-2 | reverse complement strand
TCTTCATCATTTTTAGTGATCATAAAGTAACTAGATGGTTTAATTGCTCGGGCTTCAACAATTAAAGGAGTGTCAGCAGTCCCACTATTTACAACTGAAACTTGGTCTGAAATCGCAGTATTTTTATTTCCTGTTACTGAATATTTGTAAGGGTCTGTTAGTACTACTTTGATAGTGAACTTCACTGAACCTCTTGGGTTTTTCGGTAATTTTAATGGTCCATCAAAGTATGCAAACCAATACCAGTTTTGAGATTTGAATTTAAGTTTTTTCGGCTTTAAATTGTCAATATCAAAAAATTCAACTAACTCTTCCAATATATCGTCATGCGTTTTTTGTCCACCTGGCGCCAAGACTTCATTTCTAATTATTAGAGGTAATTCAAATTCGATATCATTTAGATAACGAGCTTTAGCAATAGAACCTGTTCTACCTTTCACACTTTCTTTTTCAGTAACAAAATTAAAAGAGGGTATCTCAAACCCTCTTTGTACAACTAACCATTCAATGGTTTTATTGTCTATTTGAATTGTATCTTGCATTAGATTATCGTGCCTCCTCTTCTAAATCTAACTCTTGTAGATTCGTGACGCTCTCGTTTATCGATAGAATTATTTACCTCATCTTCAAACACATACTTATTAATAACTGGTTCGTAATCCTTATCTGCAATAACTTGATTAGACTCAACCAAACTAACCAAACAATTAATAACCGCATCCAGTTTATTCTCCAATGTATGAATATAGTTTGTATCACTATTACTTATACTTGGATTTGGTAAGTTGTTTGGTCGCTTATTTTTAGAGCGGTTATCAATATCGTTAGCAGCTAAAGCTAATAATTTGTGTGCTTCGTTCGCTCTACTTGGATCAGTAGGTATTATCCACTCTGGATATCCTTCTTCCCCTAAGTGGTACAATCCGTTATAGACTTTGCCACCAGTAGCATATGCGTAATCACCAGCGCGTTTGAACGCAGCTCTCCATGAGCCTGTTCTTGGTACCCATTTACCCACAATATATCTCATAGCCGATATAGCTTGATGAGTTGGGTTGAGAGGATTATTGTAACCCGACTTTGCGTACGCTCTAAATGAAGGATCTATCATTTGGAACATACCTCTTGAAGGTATACCAGCTCTTGCGTTGCTATCCCAATTATTGACTGCATTAGCTGTATAATTGGATTCACGACTCGCAACACGCATCATCTCGTTAGTAATCCAACTCGCCTTATACCTTCCTCCTAAAATATTTTGAGCAGCCTTAATAGCTCGTCTAGCATTAGCTGCACCATTACCACCGGGTGTACTTTTGCCGCCCCCATTATTCTTTCTTAACCACGGTAACGGGTCTCTATGTCTTCCATTCCAACGCATCTCATAATGTAAGTGAGGTCCTGTACTAAACCCCGTATTCCCCGATATACCAACAGTCTGGCCGACCCTAACTTGTTGACCAGTTTTAACTTTATATTTAGATAAATGTGCATAAATAACTTCTAAGGCGCCCTTTACAATTTTCACCCATTTTCCATAACCACCATTATGAAAAGGCATAACTTGTGCTCTACCATTAATGGTTGATGGAACAGGTTCGTAAATGTAATCAAAATCCAGACCTTCATGGAATGGGCGTCCGGTTTCTCGTGTATAAGCAGCAGTGTGACCGTATAAGTAACGTAATTTATTCATATCTAATACACCGCCATCACCCGACTCTGCGAAAGCATCCTCAAGCCACTTGATTGCACTTTTCTTAATCTTAGACCATGCAGCTTTTGTTATATCGCCAGCAATACCCATACCTTTAGTTAGAGAACTGAAATCAACTCCAAACGCTTGAAGTACATAATTTAAAAGTTTGCCTGGATTATCGATAAAGTCCATGACATCACCAACTTTATCGCCAAGCCACTTTGTACCTTTACCTATTTGATCTTTTGTCCAGTTAAATGCCGATGATGCACCGGATTTAATATCTTTCCACATAGTACCTATGCTAAATCTTGGAAGCGTTCCATTTAACATTGAATAAGTTTGTGCGCCGTTATATACTTTTGAACCTTTAGGTAAGTACGCTGTCGTATCTGTATTAGGCGTAAGTACCCGTTTGCCATTAGGGAATTCAATCATTTCATTTCTGAAACCATTCGGACCATTTCCACGTCCTTTATCCCCAACCGTAGCGAACGTATCCCGCGCAATCTTACCGTTCTTAACTAATCTTGTAGTAGTATGCGTATGTTCAGTACCAGTGTGTAACTTCGGTATTTTGTCCATACCCAACTTACCACCGACCCAGTTTAAACCTTCAATTAATTTATTAAGACCTCTTTTAACAGCGTCTACCATACCACCGATATGAT
>NZ_JACYHC010000624.1:0-2381 GCF_017152085.1 Staphylococcus sp. EG-SA-2 | reverse complement strand
ACGCGTTGATATACATCTTCATAACTTTCTCCTTCAGGCGCTTTTTGTGAAAAACTATGACGAAAGTCTTTAAAGTTTGGATCATTGAAATATTTTTCATATTTCGGATTCGCACTGATTTCATCTTTATATTCACCCTCAAATACGCCAAGTGAACGTTCTCTTAATAGAGGCGTAGTCGTTGATGCAATGTCATATGGAAAAATATGTTCAAACGTTTGCTGTGTTCTTAATAAGTCTGAAACATATACATGTTTAATCTGTTTCTCTTTAAAATAATCACATAAATCGTCTGCACTTTTTGTGCCAGTATCCGTTAACGGCACATCTAATTGTCCACAAAAATAAGATCGAAAATGTTTATTATCATAATTCGATTTTGATTCGCCATGTCTAACTAAATAAATCGTCATAATATTACTCCTTACCTTATGTATTTCATATCTACCATAACACTTTGACTACTAATTCGATATCAATCTTAATATTCTATTCTAAAAAAAGAATTAATTCATATTTTAAATTAATGACTCTAAAAATAGTATTGTCTTTAATCAAGTGATGTGTTACTATATGGGTGTAGTTCTTAAATGACTACACAGTCTTTTATATTCATGAACATAATACTCCTGGATGGCGCAACCCAACGTCATCCTTTTTTTATTTGTCAAATACTCGCTTTTTTATTTCCAAAATTTCCTCATATTAATTTATTACTTTTTTATCCTATCTTATCTACATTTTCAAATATTATAATACATATTGACCATTTTCACGCAAATAAAAAAGATGACAACTGAATGCCATCTTTATTTCAATTTCCAATTGAATTTTTTTATTATTTACGCATAGCTCTTAAAATTAACGTTACGATTGCAATTAAGATAATTGAACCAATTAATGCTGGCAAGATGTAAATACTTCCTAATTCAGGACCCCATTGTCCGAATAGTTTGCCACCTACCCATGATCCAATAATACCTGCGATAATATTGCCTAAAATACCACCTGGGATATCTTTACCCATAATAGCACCAGCAGCCCATCCAATTAAGCCACCGACAATTAACATTCCAATAAATCCAAACATAATTTTCAGTCTCCTTTTTCTATTTATTTTGCGTTATTCTAAGTAGTACCCCTTATTTACAATTCTAAAACAAATTCAAATTATTTTTATCCAAATATTTTTAAAAGTAGTAATTGAATATCAATTTTATTCAATGTAGCTATCGTTATTTAAAGTCTCTGTACTGGCAATATCATATACATTTACATTATTTTTTCTGCCGAATTCATAGCTTGATTATTTTATGTTATAGGACTAGAATATACACATATTATTAGAGCATCTTTGAATTTTAAATCAAGAAGCGAGGTTAATGAACAATGAATATGCATATTTTATATAACTTACGAACTAAACATAATTTAGAAATTGACGAATTAGCACAGCAATTAAATGAGAAATATGGTACTAAATATGAAGCACATCAAATTTGGGAATGGGAGAATCATCATCATGAACCTAAATTTAAAGATGCCATGCATTTAGCTGACTTCTTTGATGCACCATATGAAATGTTTTTAGAAAGTAAGGTTAAAGAATATCAGAAACATTTAGAAGAAGTCGATATTCGCATGGATAAATAGATGCAATTAAACCCTCACAACACGTTTGGCATATATCCTTTCACGTCAAACAGGACTTATGCATAAGTATTGTGAGGGTATTTTATTAATTAATATGAATTAAGACATTTTACAAGCGTTAATGCAACGAATCTTTTTAGTGATCTTGCTCACTCTTTAATACTTTACCGTTCTTAGCATCAACAGTAACTTCTTGTTTTTTATTACCTTTTTTCAAATCGATATTGTAAACAAGTTTGCCATCATCTTTTTCAAGTGACCATTCTTTAATATCACCATCAAATTCTTTTTGTCCTTCTTTAATGGCTTTTTTGTAATCTATAGCATCGCTATATTTAAAGTTATCATTTTCATTCACTGTATCTTCTTTTTCAGTCTTTTTGTTAATCACTTTTTTATTTTTATCAGCAACAAGTACTTCTGACTCTTCACCAGATTTTTGTTGCGTCACTTTATAAGCCCATTCACCATTAGAATTTTCAAATGAAATTCCTTTCAACTTTTGGCCTTTGTATGTTTCTTCAGCTTTTTTCACAGCATCTTCTGGGCTTGTTTTAACATCTTTTAAAGCAATAACATCTTTTGTTGTATTAGTGTCTTGATTAGTATTTGACTCTGTTGATTTTGTTTCATCTTTTGGAGTATCATTGCCACATGCAGTAAGCACCACCGCTGACATTGATAACACTGCTAATGATTTTAATTTCATAATATCACTCTCTCTTCCT
>NZ_JACYHC010000623.1:0-2383 GCF_017152085.1 Staphylococcus sp. EG-SA-2 | reverse complement strand
TCGTAACAGGAGCAAGTACAGGTATCGGACAAGCTTCTGCAATCGCTTTAGCTCAAGAAGGTGCGTATGTATTGGCGGTAGACATAGCTGAAGCGGTATCGGAGACTGTCGATAAAATTAAAAGTAATGGTGACAAAGCAAAGGCTTATATTGTGGATATAGCAAGCGAACAACAAATTGACAATTTTGCATCAGAAATTAGAGAACAGATTGGGCATGTTGATGTGTTATTTAATAATGCCGGTGTGGATAATGCGGCTGGTAGAATTCATGAGTATCCAACAGATGTATATGACAAGATTATGAATGTAGATATGCGTGGAACATTTTTGATGACGAAAATGATGTTACCTTTAATGATGACTAAAGGTGGCTCTATTGTTAACACATCTTCATTTTCAGGACAGGCAGCAGATTTGTATCGCTCAGGATATAATGCTGCGAAAGGGGCAGTGATTAATTTTACGAAATCCATTGCAATCGAATATGGTAGAGATGGCATTCGAGCTAATGCGATTGCACCAGGTACGATTGAAACCCCGTTAGTAGATAAACTGACAGGTACGAGTGAAGATAAGGAAGGCAAAGCATTCAGAGAAAATCAGAAATGGATGACACCGCTGGGACGTTTAGGTAAACCAGAAGAAGTAGGCAAGCTCGTTGTCTTTTTAGCATCTGATGAGAGTTCATTTATTACAGGTGAAACAATTCGTATTGACGGTGGTGTTATGGCTTACACATGGCCTGGCGAGATGTTGAGTGATGATTCGTGGAAGCGGACATTGGAATAATTATTTAAAATCGATATCCAGTGGAAAAGAATTTGGCATGAAGTAGGCAATGTATGCATATTGTCGCAATGAAAGACATTTAAAGCCGAGATTAATTAATCTTTGAAAATCACATATTGTTCATTTGAAGTGTATTGCTTAAAGCTTGTTTTAACGTATTGTAGGTCGTGCATCTAATTTATCAGAATCTCGAGTTCAAACTTTTGGAGTATCTTTAAAATAAGCTGTATTTTGTCTATTCTAATAAATTAAGGAGAATTTTATGTTAAAAGAAAAAGAAAGTTTTAGATTGCTATATCAAGCTATAAGAGAGATTGCAGATAAAATTGGAGATAATCAGTTAGAAACTAATTCCGTTAGTTTATTATTATTGGACTTTGATTTTGAACATGAAGTATTTGATGAATTGTATCTTGCGATTTTAAAATATTTAAATACAGTAAGTATAGAGAACATAAGTCATAGTGAGCTTTTGAATTTAATAGAAAATACGATTCCAGAAGATCGAGATATTAACACGTTTGTAAAAAATAAAATAATAATTGGCTTTGCTAATAATTATTTCCCTGAATTACAAGTATTAGCAAACGAAATAAAATCTGATATGGCTAGTTCATTAAAATAATGATATTTTTATTTGAATTTTTAAAGCTTTGTACGAAATTGTACAAAGCTTTTTTTGGTGCGCATTGCATGGGCAACAACTTGACGATGAAAATTCGTTACAGGATTGGTGATAGGAAATGTTAGCGAAAGACAAGGGGATCCATTGTAGATTAACAAAAGGACGTTTCCACAAGTGTGGGTTATTCTCACTAAAGCAATACGCAGAGACAACTTACGTAAAATTTTGAACTGACGAGAACGGAACTTCTATTCAATTATTGATAAAAATTTTCAAAAAGACTTGAATGTGCTGAGAATACGATGTTTATGGAAGGATTATCAAAATATAAATGTGCATTCATTTACAACCTTTATTGACAATGATTCTCAACTAATATAGTATATAATCAAATCGTAATAGTTACGATTTGTTTTCTGCAACTTTTTTGAAGTTTTAGTTGAGGTGAAAACAGTAAAAGCATCTAAGTGAATGTAGTTAACGGACAACTGCATTCGCTTGTAGAGCCACAAGAAGCAACTTTAAATAAGGTTTACGGTTGCATGTTGATACAACAACCGATTACTAAGTCATGCTTTCCACTTTGCGGGTTAGCATGACTTACCTAATAGATGGGAAACTATTAGGTTCATCTTCTATTAAAAATTACAGGTTTAGAGGAATACAGTTGCTTGCTTCGCAACAACTGCATAAGAGCCATGGTTTTCGCTTTTGCGAATTAGCATGACTTACCTACTAGATAGAGCTATTAGGTTCATCTTCTAAAAAATTACAGGTTTAGAGGAATACAGTTGTTTGCTTCGCAACAACTGCATAAGAGCCTCTAGTAATTAAAATTACAGAGGCTCTAAAAATACATCTAAAGGAGTGTCGTATGAATCGGCAGGTTATAGAATTTTCTAAGTATAATCCTTCGGGGAATATGACGATACTTGTTCATTCAAAACATGATGCTAGTGAATATGCA
>NZ_JACYHC010000622.1:0-2388 GCF_017152085.1 Staphylococcus sp. EG-SA-2 | reverse complement strand
CAGAGGTTATATTCTACTAATTATGATTATATTAAATATGAAAATATTATCAAAAAATCAAATTTATAACAAAAATACACCCCTTAAAGTTAGGTCTTTCAATCCAACTTTTGGGGTGTATATCATTTTCACCATATTCTAGGTTGTTTTTAACAAACTAAATATAGTGAATGCAAATCAAGTATTATTTAAATAATGAATTATTTTAATTTTTTCTTCTACGTGCCAATAACATTAATCCAGCAATTCCAATTATACTACTAAAGATCAATCCTTTTTGTGTGCTTTCTGCACCTGTTTTTGGTAATTCTGCTCGTTTTTTCTCTTGATTAGCTACTGATTTTTTAGCAATTTTAGATTTTTTAACTTTATCATTTTTATCCATTGAATGAACTGGTTCATTTGGTTTTGCTCTGTCTTTCGATAATCCTGGATTGTCAGGATTTACTGGGCCACTTGGATGAGTTGGTCTGCTCGGCTTCTCTGGGTTTTCAGGTCCTTTTGGATCTTTTGGTTTCTCGCCACCAAACTCTACAATCTTATCTACTGGTTGTTTTGTAATCTCTTCTGTTGGTTGACCCTCGCCAACTTTTTCACCCGTTAATGGGTTCACTGTGATTGGTGTTGTGATTGTCTTACTTCCTGGTTGTCCTTCTTGTTTCACTCGCTCTTCACCAGGTTGTAACTTCGGATTAAATTCACGTTTTGTTTCAAACGGTATCTCTACTGTTTTTGTTTCTGGTGTACCCGTTTTTGGTCCGTGTTTAATCACATCATCCACTGGCTCTTCGATCACTTTTCCTGTGTCTGGATTCTTGATTCCTGGTTTACCTGGTACTTTTTCCGTTTGATCTGTTGGTAAGTTTGGATCAAAGATATCTTTATGACCTTGCGGTATTTTCTCGCCACCGAATTCTACAATCTTATCTACTGGTTGTTTTGTGATCTCTTCTGTTGGTTGACCTTCGCCAACTTTTTCACCCGTTAATGGGTTCACTGTGATTGGTGTTGTGATTGTCTTACTTCCTGGTTGTCCTTCTTGTTTCACTCGCTCTTCACCAGGTTGTAACTTCGGATTAAATTCACGTTTTGTCTCGAACGGTATCTCTACTGTTTTTGTTTCTGTTTTATTAACTAGATTAGGCGTTAGTTTAAATGTTGAGTTATTTAAATCTGTTCTCATCCAACCATTTGCATATACACCTTGAGATGTTCCCTGTCTTTGACTAGAAGTAATTAAAAAGTTATATGCTTCAGATTTATCCAATCCCAAATCTGATATATTAGCTTCCCAAATTTTACCAGCATATTCGGCTCTCATTATCCCCGATTTTTCATTGTACGCTAATTTTAAATTATTAAGTAATTGACCATGGAATTTTCCATCTGTTGTATCAATAGAATTATCTGCATATTGGAATGAATTATCCGCTTTACCTCTTGTTGGTATGTTTGTTCCAACCTTTGCTGTAGTTCCATCAGCACCTGTTTTTACAAACGTACCATACCCTTTAAATCCTTGTCCTGCCTGTTTCTCTTCTTTATCCATGGGATCTTTAAAATTATACCCTGTATCAATTTTAAATCCTGCTGAATTTTCCATTCCTTTGGGACCTAATATACCTCCCTTTTGTAAATATTCGTTACCGTCACCTTTACTAAATAAGAACCCCCATCCATCAGCGCCAGTTGTTACCGATTGATGATTATTAGCTACTCTAATGTTAAACTCAAAGTCATTTTTAAAAGAAACTTTATTCTTTAATTGTAATGCTCCTGTCAATTCGTTTTTTCCAATACTTTTATTATTGAAACGAGTGACTTCAGATACCTTTAGATCCTCTGGATTGCTTTGTATATCAACACTTCCGTAACCTTCAAAATGTTCTTTACCTTGAATTGTAATTGGGGTAGATTCAACTACATTTTTAGAATCTCTTGTAATATCAAAAGAGCCTTCATCAACAGAACGAGCTTTTCTAACCTTAGGTGTCTCTGCGTTATGAGTGACTGACGATTTCGGCTGAACTTCAGCAACATCAGCTACTTCTTTTGGTGTATCCTCCTTTTTTGATATATCTTCAGCTTTTACTGATGGTTCATGTTCGATTGTGTCTTTGTTTGAAGTTACTTCAGATTTAGCTTCTACACCCTGTGGTGCAGTGTCTTTGTTTGTTACTTCTTCAATCTTCACTTCTTTTGATTGGACATTATCTTTTAATGTAGTTGGATTCTCAATATTGTTTTCAGCTGCTTCTGCCTCTTGTTGAGTTCCCAAATACATTAGTGAGCCAATTAAAATAGATGCTGTTCCAACTGTAAATTTTCTTATTGAATATTTATTCAATTTATTTGATAGAAAATCTACTCTTTTATTTACCGGTCCTT
>NZ_JACYHC010000621.1:0-2392 GCF_017152085.1 Staphylococcus sp. EG-SA-2 | reverse complement strand
GCGTGCCTTATACAGTATTTATAGATCCACCATTATCACGTGTTGGATTAACTAGTAAAGAAGCTGCCGCTCAACATTATGATTACACTGAACATCAACTTTTAGTAAGTGCTATACCTCGTCACAAAATTAACAATGATCCAAGAGGTTTATTTAAAGTAGTCATTAATAATGAAAATAATATGATTTTAGGTGCTACATTATATGGTAAGCAATCTGAAGAATTAATTAATATAATTAAACTTGCGATTGATCAAAACATTCCATATACCGTATTACGAGATAATATTTATACACATCCTACGATGGCCGAATCATTTAATGATTTATTTAATTTCTAGACAAAACATAAAAACCTGGTGGCACGCATTGAATGATGCTGCCATCAGGTTTTATTGTTGTGCTTTTCGCTTTTCTAATTTTTCTTTAAGCTTTCTATCTTGTTCTTCTTTACGACGTTTACGTTCTTCATGTCGTTTTCTTAAACGCTCTTCTTCTTCAGGATCACGTGGTTTCTTTAATTGTTGAGAAACTTTTTCGATTAATTCTTCTTCAGTAAGCGCAGCCAGTGGGCGGTTATTAACAAAAGTGAATGTTTTTCGGCGTCCAGGTCCACAATAAGATTGACAACCTATCACGATTTCAGCATCGGGATCTAATTTTTCCAACTTCTTTTGTAACGTTCTTATATTGACTGCCTGACATTCATCACAAATAAGGAATGTATTTTTCATATTGCTACCCACCTTTCTTTATCATATCTATATCGTCGATTTCATTAATTTTTTCGTTAACTCTATCTATTTTACTCTTTTTAATATTTTTTTCAAGATACGTAACACGGCTGGCAATAAAAAATGGAGCATTTATCTTCTAATTAAATTAGATGATTGCTCCCCTATCAAATCATTTATTGCCCATGATAAATATTAAATTTTAATGGTTTAATACCATGTTTTGTCCATTCATCATAAATTTTTTCTTTATCTACATCTTTATTGATAATTGTAATACCACAGTCTCCACCACCAGCGCCTGATGTTTTAGATGCACCGTGATACTTTTCAGCAATATCACACAAATATTTTAGCTTTTCAGTTTCTATATCAACTGTAGCTTCTTTATCCATACGTTGAATAATTGTACGATTCTGACGCACCATCTTTTGCACACCTTTAATGTTATTTGTTTTAAAAGCATGAATAAGCTTTTCAACACAACGATGTGAATCTTCTAAGAAGTCACCGTAAAATGAAGGATCTGATTTCAAACGTTTCACTTCGCTAACAAAGTGTGGTGATGACGCCGGTGAGCCAGTCCAACCGATAAGTACTTCCATATTTTCAGGTGCTTGTAATGGTTCGATGTGCAATCCAGGCCAGTTTTTGATTAAAACTTCTTCAACCGTAGTATCTTCAATTTGATGCTTAACCCATTCATGATCAAAAGTACTATACGCTAACCATCCACTATATACACTCACAGCAATATCTCCGCATGAACTTAAACTTTGTAACTTCATATTTGCAATCACTGCTAGTTTATAAATGTATAAATTAGATAACTTCATATCATAAAATTCATTTAATACTTTTATAACTGACACAAGTACTGCTGCACTTGAACCTAATCCATATTTATGACCATTTGAATCATCTAAATTACTATCAATAGTCAGATGAAAATGCTTCATCGCTATATCGCAACTTTTCGCGTATTGTTCAAATATTTCAATAGCTGTGACCACATAATTTAATTGTTTTGCTGCATGTGGATCTGAAATGACAATACTATCTTCATCTCTACTAAATGTAACTGGGTTATGATGTAATGCTTTTGAATGAATGGTACCTTTATATTGGTCTGCTTCTTCAATAGTAGCAGTTACAAAACGATCTAACGCAATAAGTACAGATTTATATCCTGGTTCTGTTACAGCATATTCTCCAGCAATATAAAGTTTTCCGGGTGCTTTGACCTGAATCATTTTATCTCTTCCTTACTCAATTATTTCAATTCCTGTGGCAATAATGTCACTATCAATAATTTGGTTATTATCAAACTGTGTTAATAATTTATCTATAATCTGTTGCTTGTTTTTCTTTTCTACAAGTATTTTCACATTAGGACCCGCATCCATCGTAAAATAACACGGATATCCCGCTTCTCGGCATTCGTGAACGAGCGCCATGACATCATAACTTTCTTGCACAAGATAAGTGAACGGCGGTGTTGATCCCAGATTCGTGGCATGCATACGTAAACCATTTTCTTCAATTACTTCACCAAGGCGTTTAAAATCTTTGTCTTGAATCGCTGCTTTTGCTTCAGCTAAATCTTCATCAATATGATCTAACCAATATTGATAAAACCTTGATGTGTTTCGTGTCAA
>NZ_JACYHC010000620.1:0-15325 GCF_017152085.1 Staphylococcus sp. EG-SA-2 | reverse complement strand
TATACACTTCGCGTTTTGCGAACTGATCAATGACGATATAGTCTAATTGAGACGAATCAATTTTTTCAAGTACATTTTTGATGGCTTCATTATGAAGAACAGCTTTCATTTTTACTTGAGTCCAGCCTTTTGCTTGCTGAATATTATATTTATCATTGTGTAGTGTTAATAGTGAATGTGGGATGAAAGCAACCAATTGCTCAGCAAGTTCTACAATTTTGGTATCGGTTAATTTTTTTGAATCATCTACACCCAAAGTTTTTAAAATAGGAACATGCTCTTTGGTAACAAAAGCAGCACACACAGTCAAAGGACCAAAGTAATCGCCACTTCCAGCCTCATCACTACCAATACAGTTAAATTGATCATACATTAAAGTTTGTTCAAGAGAAGAATTAGCCATATTTTTCTTTTTAGTTTTATTAGTATTCAATTGAGAATGCTGCGGTAGAAGTTCTTTAGACACAGCTTCTGCATGATTACCTTGAAACATGACTTTACCTGATTGGTAAATATTTACAGTTGTATTTTGATACTTTGCACGTGCTTTCATACCTTGAGGTAAATTCTCAGTATCAAAAGTAATGCGTGACATTAATGTCGTTATGTCTTTATCCGACAATTTAAAAACGATATTCGCCATTTGTGTAAATCCTTTCATATAATTTCATTATCATTAGCAAAAATAATCATATCATAAATGATAATAACGTCAGAAACATTTATGTATGTTGTAAAGAATTAATTGCGGATACTTACAAAATACATAGTGGTCATGTATAATGTTTATGAAAATGTTATAGTGACACAATTTAAACATGATAAAGTATTGAATAGAAAATTCTTTACATTATTTCATTATAAAAAGAACATTAAGTCATCTATAGAGATTGTGTTGTTGTTTTATCATAATTGCAATATAACAATATTAGTATCAAATTCAGACAAACTATCCAGTCATATTTTATAACGTGAATTTAGATTTTAAAAAAAGGATCAGGAGAAATTATAAATGGCACAGTTTAAAAACAAGGTAAATGTATCAATTAATGATCAGCTTTTTACAATTGTTGGGGAAGATAACCCAGAGCACATACGATATGTAGCACATTTAGTTGATGATAAAATAAAAGAATTAGGGTATAAAGCAGCAGGTTTAGATACTTCAAGAAAAGCAATACTAACTGCTGTGAATATTATGCATGAAAAAGTACTACTAGAAGAAGAAAATCGACGTTTGAAACAACAAATTCACAAATTGCAGCAGCGTGAGCAATAAATGGTCATTGATTTTATCATAATCATTTTCTTTGTGTATTTTGTCATCGTTGGATTCAGACGAGGTTTTTGGTTATCTATGATACATTTGAGTGCAACGATTGTATCATTGTGGATTGCCAGTCAATTTTACAAATCTATTGTAGAAAGATTAATTGTATTTATTCCATATCCTAAAACAACAGCATTTAATACAACTTTTGCGTTTCATTTTAATCATCTACAAAATCGATTTGAAGCGATTGTAGCTTTTTTAATGATTACATTGTTTTGTAAGTTCATTTTATATCTAATTATCGTAACTTTTGATAAAATAATAGCGTATCAAAACATTCATATTTTCAGTCGTGCAATGGGAATGATAGTTGGTGTGTTTATGACGATAATTGTCTTACACTTTACGTTATATCTATTGGCATTATATCCTAACGAAGCATTACAACATCAGCTTAAAATATCTATTGTGAGTCATTCATTGATTTTTCACATCCCATATTTATCGGCTTTCACCATTAATTTATAAATTATCATAAGAGGTCAGGACAAAGGTATATATTAATGATACGTCCTGGTCTTCTTTTTATGGAGTGTTATTATGACAAAAAAAGATGTTATCAAACTATTAGAACAAATTGCTACTTATATGGAATTAAAAGGGGAAAATACTTTTAAAATATCAGCGTATCGAAAAGCAGCTCAAAGTCTTGAATTAGATGAACGACCATTAGATGAAATATCTGATGTAACGGAGTTAAAAGGCATTGGTAAAGGTGTTGCAGAAGTAATCAATGATTACCGTGAGACCGGTGAATCTCAGTATTTACAGCAATTACAGGAAGGAGTTCCGGAAGGTCTTATTCCACTTTTGAAAATTCAAGGACTTGGAAGCAAGAAAATTGCTAAGCTATATAAAGAGTTGAATATTGTTAATAAAGCGTCACTTCAAGTTGCTTGTGAAAATGGAAAAGTTAGTGAATTAAGCGGATTTGCTAAGAAAACGGAACAAAACATATTAGAAGCTGTGAAACAACTTGGTGCTAAGAAAGATAGATATCCAATTGATCAAATGAGAAGACTTAATCAAGAAATCATTGATTATATAGATACATTAAATTATATCGATCAATATTCATCTGCAGGAAGCTTCCGTCGTTTTAAAGAAATGAGCAAAGATTTAGATTTCATAATAAGTACCGATAACCCAAAAGCAGTGCAGCAGCAATTATTAAATATTCCCAATAAAGTAAAAGAAGTTGCAGTGGGGAACACAAAAGTTTCATTAGAATTAGCGTATGATGATGAAACGATTGGTGTCGATTTTCGATTAATTGAACCAAGGGCTTTTTATCATACATTGCAACATTTTACTGGGTCAAAAGAACATAATATAAGAATTCGACAACTTGCTAAAGCACGTGATGAAAAAGTAAGTGAATATGGAATTGAACAAGCTGATGGTACATTAATTCAATATGATAGTGAAGCCAAGATATATGAACATTTTAATGTGAATTTTATACCACCTGCTATGCGAGAAGATGGTAGCGAATTTGATAAAGATCTAAGTAATATCATTACAATAGATGATATTAATGGTGATATTCATATGCATACAACGTATAGTGATGGTGCGTTTTCTATTCGAGACATGGTAGAAGCAAATATCGCAAAAGGTTATAAATTCATGGTAATTACTGATCATTCACAAAGTTTACGTGTTGCTAATGGCTTACAAGTGGAAAGACTTTTAAGACAAAACGAAGAAATTAAGGCTTTAGATAAAGAATATAGTGAAATTGATATTTATTCAGGTACAGAAATGGATATATTACCTGATGGCTCGCTGGATTATGATGATGAAATTTTAGCACAACTTGATTATGTAATTGGAGCTATTCATCAAAGCTTTAACCAATCAGAAGAACAAATTATGGAACGATTAGCTAATGCATGTCGCAATCCATACGTGCGACATATAGCGCATCCAACAGGGCGTATTATAGGTAGAAGAGATGGTTATAAACCGAATATTGAACAATTAATGGCATTAGCTGAAGAAACGAATACAGTATTAGAAATTAATGCCAATCCACATCGACTGGATCTGAACGCTGAAATCGTTCGTAAATATCCAAATGTGAAATTAACTATTAACACTGATGCGCATCATACAAATCATTTAGATTTTATGAATTATGGCGTAGCAACTGCGCAAAAAGGATTTGTAACAAAAGATAGAGTGATTAACGCATTATCGCGTGAAGCTTTTAAAGACTTTATTGAAAATAATATAAAACTTAAGAAATAGAGGGATTTTATGAGACAAAAAACATTAGACGTCTTAGAATTTGAAAAAATAAAATCACTCGTTGCCAATGAAACTATTAGTGACTTAGGCTTGGAAAAGGTCAATCAAATGATGCCAGCTACTAATTTTGAAACGGTTGTTTTTCAAATGGAAGAAACGGATGAGATTGCTCAAATCTATAATAAGCATCGTTTACCAAGCTTGAGTGGCTTATCTAAAGTATCAGCATTCATTCATCGCGCTGATATTGGCGGCGTTTTAAATGTATCAGAGCTTAACTTGATAAAAAGATTAATTCAAGTACAAAATCAATTTAAGACATTTTATAATCAATTGGTTGAAGAAGATGAAGGTGTTAAATACCCAATATTAGATGACAAGATGAATCAATTACCTGTGTTAACTGATCTTTTTCATCAAATAAATGAAACATGCGATACGTATGATTTATATGATAATGCGAGTTATGAATTGCAAGGGATTAGAAGTAAAATTTCTAGCACGAATCAACGTATTAGACAAAATTTGGACCGTATTGTTAAAAGCCAAGCAAATCAGAAAAAATTATCAGATGCTATTGTAACAGTTAGGAATGAAAGAAACGTTATACCTGTCAAAGCTGAATATCGACAAGATTTTAATGGGATTGTACATGATCAATCTGCTTCAGGACAAACATTGTATATTGAGCCATCATCAGTTGTTGAAATGAATAATCAAATTAGTCGATTACGTCATGACGAAGCAATTGAAAAAGAACGCATTTTAACGCAACTAACTGGTTATGTGGCTGCGGACAAAGATGCACTACTTGTGGCAGAACAAGTCATGGGGCAGTTAGATTTTTTAATCGCAAAAGCGAGATATAGTAGAAGTATTAAAGGAACAAAGCCGATATTTAAAGAGGAACGTACTGTATATTTACCTAAAGCATACCATCCATTATTAAATCGTGAGACTGTTGTAGCTAATACCATCGAATTTATGGAAGATATTGAAACGGTAATTATTACAGGACCGAATACAGGTGGTAAAACTGTAACATTAAAAACATTAGGTTTAATTATTGTTATGGCTCAATCAGGATTGTTGATTCCCACACTTGATGGTAGTCAGTTAAGTGTATTTAAAAATGTATATTGCGATATCGGAGATGAACAATCAATAGAACAATCATTATCAACTTTTTCATCTCATATGACGAATATAGTTGAAATTTTAAAGCATGCAGACAAACATAGTTTAGTTTTATTTGATGAATTAGGTGCAGGTACAGATCCAAGTGAAGGTGCTGCATTAGCAATGAGCATTTTAGATCATGTTAGAAAAATTGGTTCTCTAGTAATGGCAACGACGCACTATCCTGAACTTAAAGCATATAGTTATAATCGAGAAGGCGTTATGAATGCGAGTGTAGAATTTGATGTAGATACTTTGAGTCCAACGTATAAGTTATTAATGGGTGTGCCGGGTCGTTCAAATGCTTTTGACATTTCTAAAAAGTTAGGTCTTAGTTTGAATATTATTAATAAGGCTAAGACGATGATTGGTACTGATGAAAAAGAAATAAATGAAATGATTGAATCATTAGAGCGTAATTATAAACGTGTAGAGACACAGAGGTTAGAACTGGACCGTCTTGTAAAAGAAGCGGAGCAAGTGCATGATGATTTATCTAAGCAGTATCAACAATTCCAAAATTATGAAAAGTCTCTAATAGAGGAAGCGAAAGAAAAAGCAAATCAGAAGATTAAAGCTGCAACAAAAGAAGCTGACGATATTATTAAAGACTTAAGACAATTGCGTGAACAAAAAGGTGCAGATGTTAAAGAACATGAATTGATTGATAAGAAGAAACGATTAGATGATCATTATGAAGCGAAATCTATAAAGCAAAATGTACAAAAGCAAAAATACGATAAAATTGTTGCTGGTGATGAAGTAAAAGTATTATCTTACGGTCAAAAGGGTGAAGTTTTAGAAATTGTCAATGATGAAGAAGCAATTGTTCAAATGGGAATTATTAAAATGAAGTTACCTATTGAAGATTTAGAGAAAAAACAAAAAGAAAAAGTTAAGCCAACGAAAATGGTTACACGTCAAAATCGTCAAACAATTAAAACTGAACTTGACTTACGAGGCTATCGTTATGAGGATGCTTTAATTGAACTAGATCAATATTTAGATCAAGCCGTTTTAAGTAATTACGAACAAGTTTATATCATTCATGGTAAAGGTACAGGTGCACTTCAAAAAGGTGTACAACAACATTTGAAGAAGCATAAAAGTGTTAGTGACTTTAGAGGTGGTATGCCAAGCGAAGGTGGATTTGGCGTTACCGTTGCAACACTAAAATAAATTATAATTTGATAAATTAAATAGCTGCAGTTAAAATAATGTAAAGCAACAAGAATACATTTCAAACATGTTATTTGAAATAAGCATAAAAATTGAGCAAATAGAAATACATGAAGCATGTTATCTGATATAATTTGAACATCATAATAATAATTAAGGAGGATTGGCATTTATGGCAATCGTAAAAGTAACAGATGCAGATTTTGATTCAAAAGTAGAATCTGGTGTACAACTAGTAGATTTTTGGGCAACATGGTGTGGTCCATGTAAAATGATCGCTCCGGTATTAGAAGAATTAGCAGCTGACTATGAAGGTAAAGCTGACATTTTAAAATTAGATGTTGATGAAAATCCATCAACTGCAGCTAAATATGAAGTGATGAGTATTCCAACATTAATCGTCTTTAAAGACGGTCAACCAGTTGATAAAGTTGTTGGTTTCCAACCAAAAGAAAACTTAGCTGAAGTTTTAGATAAACATTTATAAGTTATAACCAATGACGACTGGGGCATTTCTTTAATGAATTGCTCCAGTTTTTGTTTGTGTTTTTAATATAAAAAGTTGAATGATAAGTCATCATATTGTTTACGACTTGAGAATGGTGGGATTAATAAATCTATGAACGTTAAATGATAATCTAGCATGCTGATAGATTTGTAGCAGTTGGTTTGATAAAACCATGTTCAATATTACATGATGTGCATGAAAAGTCATACTCGAAGATGTTGATTATGAGCTAGAATTAGTGGTGATAAATTTGAAGCACTTTTGTAGCATCATTCATTTTAAAATTAGAAGGGGGGATATTTTTGGAAGACTATAAGCAACGAATTAAAAATAAATTAAATGTCGTACCTATGGAACCAGGCTGCTATTTAATGAAAGATCGTAATGATCAAGTGATATATGTTGGCAAAGCTAAAAAGCTAAGAAATCGATTGAGATCATATTTTACGGGTGCTCATGATGCTAAAACAACGAGACTGGTTGGTGAAATACGTCGTTTTGAGTTTATTGTCACGTCAAGTGAAACAGAGTCACTTTTACTGGAATTGAATCTGATAAAACAATATCAACCAAGATATAATATATTATTAAAGGATGATAAAAGTTATCCATTTATTAAAATTACGAAGGAGAAATATCCTAGACTACTAGTGACGAGAACTGTAAAACAAGGTACTGGCAAATATTTCGGACCGTATCCGAATGCATATTCTGCTCAAGAAACTAAAAAGTTATTAGACAGAATATATCCATATCGCAAATGTGATAAGATGCCAGATAAATTATGTCTTTATTACCATATTGGACAATGTTTAGGACCATGTGTATATGACGTTGATTTGAGTAAATACGCACAAATGACGAAGGAAATTACTGATTTTCTGAATGGGGAAGACAAAACAATTTTAAAAAGTTTAGAAGAGCGAATGTTAACTGCAAGTGAATCACTTGATTTTGAACGGGCTAAAGAATATAGAGATTTAATTCAACATATTCAAAATCTGACAAACAAACAAAAAATTATGTCATCAGATAAAACGATTCGTGATGTCTTTGGTTATTGTGTTGATAAAGGATGGATGTGTATCCAAGTTTTCTTTATACGACAAGGTAATATGATAAAGCGAGATACAACGATGATTCCATTACAGCAAACAGAAGAAGAAGAATTTTATACATTTATTGGACAATTTTATAGCTTAAACCAACATATTTTACCTAAGGAAGTTCATGTACCACGTAATTTGGATAAAGAAATGATTCAATCTGTTGTGGACACTAAAATCGTTCAACCCGCGCGAGGTCCCAAAAAAGATATGGTTGACCTAGCTGCACATAACGCTAAAGTATCCTTAAATAATAAATTTGAATTAATATCACGTGATGAGTCAAGAACGATTAAAGCTATTGAAGAACTTGGAACACAAATGGGAATTCAAACACCAATTAGAATTGAAGCATTCGATAATTCTAATATTCAAGGTGTGGATCCAGTGTCAGCAATGGTTACATTTGTCGACGGTAAACCAGATAAGAAAAATTATAGAAAGTATAAAATCAAAACGGTTAAAGGTCCAGATGATTACAAATCAATGAGAGAAGTAGTAAGACGACGATATTCTCGCGTTTTAAACGAAGGATTACCATTACCTGATTTAATAATAGTCGATGGTGGTAAAGGACATATGAACGGGGTTATTGATGTGCTACAAAACGAATTAGGTCTTGATATCCCTGTTGCAGGTTTGCAGAAAAATGATAAACACCAAACATCTGAATTATTATATGGCGCTAGTGCAGAAATTGTACCACTGAAGAAAAATAGCCAGGCATTTTATTTGTTGCATCGTATCCAAGATGAGGTTCACAGATTCGCAATCACATTTCATAGACAAACACGTCAAAAGACAGGCTTGAAATCAATACTTGATGATATAGATGGTATCGGTAACAAACGTAAAACATTATTATTGCGTTCATTCGGTTCAATCAAGAAAATGAAGGAAGCTACACTTGAAGATTTTAAAAATATAGGTATTCCTGAAAACGTCGCAAAGAACCTACATGAACAATTGCATAAATAAATTACTGGGCGTGAGAATCATTCTCATGCCCCAAAATATATGAAATAATGTTACAATATGGTTAACAAAGTTATTTTTTTGAATGTACGTGGAAGCGTTTTCTAAATGAGAAAGTTTATCATCACAAGCAATTTTAAATATCGAATCCAAATGTTACATTGTTCGACATGCAGTTTGGTGATCGTACAGTGTGTATTTGTCTTTAAAATGTTTCGCTTAATGATAATGACAACGCTAGAAACGATATCACTTTAGGGGGTTAAGCGTACGTTTAATATAAATAGCTCAATAAATTAAATATTCGTTCACAGGGGGGACTCCTTTTGGCTCAATCAAAAAATGAATTTTATCTAAGACGTATTCACTCGTTATTAGGTATTATCCCAATAGGTGCATTTTTGGTCGTTCATTTATTAGTGAATCACCAAGCAACACAAGGTGCTGAAGCGTTTAATAAGGCATCTAACTTTATGGAATCATTACCATTTCTAATTATTGTAGAATTTTTATTTATATACATTCCGTTGTTATATCACGGTTTGTTTGGTATACACATTGCATTTACAGCAAAAGAAAATGTTGGACATTACTCGATTTTTAGAAACTGGATGTTCTTCTTCCAAAGAGTGAGTGGTATCTTAACATTTATCTTTATTGGTATCCATTTATGGCAAACACGTTTACAAAAAGCATTTTACGGCAAAGAAGTGAATTACGATTTAATGCACGAAACATTGCAACATCCTGGATGGGCAATATTTTATATTATTTGTATTATTGCTGTTGTGTTCCACTTTGCAAATGGCTTATGGTCATTCTTGGTTACTTGGGGTGGACTTCAATCTCCAAAATCACAACGAGTATTTACATGGGTTTCATTAATCGTATTTTTAGTTATTTCGTATATTGGTGTTACTGCAATTATTGCCTTTATGTAATACATCGCATTTAACAAATATAGATTGAAAATTTAGGGGAGTGAAATTTTTATGGCAGAGAAACATCTTATTGTTGTCGGAGGTGGCCTAGCGGGCTTAATGTCAACAATTAAAGCGGCAGAAAAAGGTGCACATGTAGATTTGTTCTCAGTTGTACCAGTAAAGCGTTCGCACTCTGTTTGTGCCCAAGGTGGCATTAATGGTGCGGTCAATACTAAAGGGGAAGGCGATTCTCCTTGGATTCACTTTGATGATACAGTGTATGGTGGCGACTTCCTTGCAAACCAACCACCTGTTAAAGCGATGACAGAGGCAGCACCTAAAATTATTCATTTATTAGACCGTATGGGTGTAATGTTCAATAGAACAAATGAAGGTCTATTAGATTTTAGACGTTTCGGTGGTACATTACACCACAGAACAGCATATGCAGGGGCAACAACTGGACAACAATTATTATATGCATTGGATGAACAAGTTCGTGCATATGAAGTAGATGGATTAGTTACGAAGTATGAAGGATGGGAATTTCTTGGCATAGTTAAAGGTGACGATGATAGTGCAAGAGGTATCGTTGCACAAAATATGACAACTGCTGAGATTGAAACATTTGGTTCAGATGCAGTTATTATGGCAACGGGTGGCCCTGGTATTATTTTCGGTAAAACAACAAACTCAATGATTAATACAGGATCAGCTGCTTCCATTGTTTACCAACAAGGCGCTATTTATGCTAATGGTGAGTTCATTCAAATTCATCCTACTGCAATCCCTGGTGATGATAAACTGCGACTAATGAGTGAATCAGCACGTGGTGAAGGTGGACGAATTTGGACATATAAAGATGGTAAGCCTTGGTACTTCTTAGAAGAGAAATATCCTGATTATGGTAACTTAGTACCTCGTGATATCGCAACGCGTGAAATTTTCGATGTATGTATTAACCAAAAATTAGGTATAAATGGCGAAAACATGGTATATCTTGATTTGTCACATAAAGATCCACATGAGTTAGATGTAAAACTAGGTGGTATCATTGAAATTTATGAAAAATTCACTGGTGATGACCCACGCAAAGTACCAATGAAGATTTTCCCAGCTGTTCACTATTCAATGGGTGGTCTATATGTAGATTATGATCAAATGACAAATATTAAAGGGTTATTTGCAGCTGGAGAATGTGACTTCTCTCAACATGGTGGTAACCGCTTAGGTGCCAATTCATTGTTATCAGCGATTTATGGTGGTACAGTAGCAGGTCCAAACGCGATTGATTATATTTCAAATATTGATCGATCATATACTGATATGGACGAAAGTATTTTTGAAAAACGTAAAGCTGAAGAGCAAGAACGTTTTGATAAATTATTAGCTATGCGCGGTACAGAAAATGCCTATAAATTACACCGTGAACTTGGTGAAATTATGACAGCAAATGTAACTGTTGTTCGTGAAAATGAAAAACTGTTAGAAACAGATAAAAAGATTGTTGAATTGATGAAACGTTATGAAGATATTGATATGGAAGATACTCAAACTTGGAGTAACCAAGCGGTATTCTTTACCCGTCAACTATGGAACATGTTAGTACTTGCACGTGTTATTACGATTGGTGCATATAACCGTAACGAATCACGCGGTGCCCATTATAAACCAGAATTCCCAGAGCGTAATGATGAAGAGTGGTTAAAAACGACAATGGCCTCATTCCAAGGCGCATTTGAAAAACCACAGTTTACTTATGATGACGTCGATGTGAGTTTAATACCACCTCGTAAACGTGATTACACAAGTAAGTCTAAAGGGGGTAAAAAATAATGACTGAACAATCAGTGAAAAACACTCCACAACATGAAACACAATCTAAACCGAAACAAAAAACAGTAAAATTAATTATTAAACGACAAGATACAAGTGATTCTAAGCCTTATGAAGAAACATTTGAAATTCCATATCGTGAAAATTTAAACGTCATTGCTTGTTTAATGGAAATTAGACGTAACCCAGTTAATATTAAAGGTGAAAAAACAACACCTGTTGTCTGGGATATGAACTGCTTAGAAGAAGTATGTGGAGCATGTTCTATGGTTATCAATGGTCGTGCAAGACAATCTTGTTCTGCGATTGTTGATCAATTAGAACAACCTATTCGTTTAGAGCCAATGAATACTTTCCCAGTTATCCGTGACTTACAAGTTGATCGTTCTAGAATGTTCGATAACTTAAAACGTATGAAAGCATGGATCCCAATTGATGGAACGTATGATTTAGGTCCGGGACCACGTATGCCAGAGAAAAAACGTCAAACAGCTTATGAATTATCTAAATGTATGACATGTGGTGTATGTTTAGAGGTTTGTCCTAATGTTACTGAAAATAATAAATTCGTTGGTGCACAAGCAATCTCGCAAGTTCGTTTGTTTAATTTGCACCCAACAGGATCTATGACTAAAGATGAACGTTTAAATGCATTAATGGGTACTGGTGGCTTACAGCAGTGTGGTAATTCACAAAACTGTGTTAATGCTTGCCCTAAAGGTATTCCATTAACAACATCCATTGCAGCAATGAACAGAGAAACAACATTCCACATGTTTAAATCATTCTTTGGTTCAGACCATGAAGTAGAATAAAAATTAATCCCTTTTGAGTTAAAATGTTATGTTCCTTTCAAAATTAAATTGAATGGAGATACACAATAACTTGGAAGGGATTTTTTTAATAAGCAGATTACATGACAATATGATAGTGGGCTGATTTAAAATAAATATTATAATGACAAAAATGGTAAACACAGTGCATAATACTAAAATCCAATGCTTAGTTATGATAAACTAAAAATTAAATTAAAAGTAAGGATGACCGAATATGAATAAACCAATAGGTGTAATAGACTCTGGTGTCGGAGGTTTGACAGTAGCTAAAGAAATTATGCGTCAGTTGCCAAATGAGACGATTTATTACTTAGGTGATATTGGACGATGTCCATATGGGCCAAGACCAGGAGAACAAGTAAAACAATATACAGTTGAAATCGCTCGTAAATTAATGGAATTTGATATAAAAATGCTCGTGATTGCTTGTAATACAGCAACTGCTGTAGCTTTAGAATATTTACAAAAGACCTTATCAATCCCAGTGATTGGTGTAATTGAACCAGGTGCTAGAACAGCAATAATGACTACTAGAAATCAAAATGTATTAGTACTAGGAACTGAAGGCACAATTAAATCTGAAGCATATCGTACGCATATTAAACGTATCAATCCACATGTAGAGGTACATGGCGTTGCCTGTCCAGGTTTTGTGCCACTTGTAGAACAAATGAGATATAGTGATCCAACAATTACAAGCATTGTCATTCATCAAACACTGAAACGTTGGCGTAATAGTGAGTCTGATACTGTCATTTTAGGATGTACCCACTATCCATTGCTCTATAAACCTATCTATGATTATTTTGGTGGTAAAAAGACAGTGATTTCGTCTGGATTAGAAACGGCTCGTGAAGTTAGTGCATTGCTAACATTTAGTAATGAACATGCAAGTTATACTGAACATCCAGATCATCGATTTTTTGCAACAGGTGATCCTACTCACATTACTAACATTATCAAAGAGTGGTTAAATTTATCTGTCAATGTGGAACGTATATCAGTGAATGACTAGGAGGATTTTTAATGAAAGAGATTGTTATTGCATCGAATAATCAAGGGAAAATAAATGACTTTAAAGTAATATTTCCAGATTACCACGTAATAGGTATTTCAGAACTAATACCAGATTTTGATGTGGAAGAAACAGGATCAACATTTGAAGAAAATGCTATATTAAAATCAGAAGCTGCTGCAAAAGCATTGAATAAAACTGTCATAGCTGATGACAGTGGACTAGAAGTTTTTGCATTAAATGGTGAGCCAGGTATATACTCTGCACGTTATGCTGGTGAAAATAAAAGCGATGAAGCAAATATTGAAAAATTATTAAATAAGCTTGGTAATACAACTGATCGTCGTGCGCAATTTGTTTGTGTCATAAGTATGAGTGGCCCTGATATGGAAACAAAAGTATTTAAAGGTACTGTTTCAGGTGAAATTGCAGATGGAAAATATGGCGAAAATGGTTTCGGATATGATCCGATATTTTATGTACCGAAATTAGATAAAACCATGGCTCAACTTTCAAAAGAACAAAAAGGGCAAATTAGTCATAGACGAAATGCGATTAATTTACTTCAAGCTTTTCTTGAAGGTGAAAAAAATGTCTAAATGGATTATTGTGAGTGATAACCATACTGAATCAGGCGTTTTATATCAAATTTATGAAATGCACCCAGATGCAGATGTATATTTACATTTAGGAGATTCAGAATTCGCGTATGATGATACGGAACTTAGCTTATTTAATAGAGTAAAAGGCAATTGTGATTTTTACCCAGAATTTGAAAATGAAGCGGTCGCAAAATATAATGACGTGAAAGCATTTTATACTCATGGACATTTATATCAAGTCAATCGAACAAGAGATTTATTAGCTGAAAAAGGACTTGAATTAGGTTGTTTGTTTGCATTTTATGGACATACACATGTGGCAAAATATGAGTATATTAATGGTGTTCATGTTATTAATCCTGGAAGTATATCTCAATCTAGAAGTTCAATGGAAGAAACATATGCTGAAGTTATTATTGATGATCAAACTTTACATGGCACCATCAATTTCAAAAATCGACATCACGAAACAATCAGTCATACTACTTTTTAAATAGAAGTAGCTATGGCTTTTTTTAGTTTATAGACTGATTTAACTAGGAGGTCGTGTCATGAATGTTTGTTTAAAAGTATTTCTGACAATTTTATAAGATAATTGGAATGAATAACACATTTATGTTATGAAAAGAATTGTAATTTTGGAGAATGTGATTGTTGATAACCCTATATGGTTGAATCATGTTGATTATTTGGTTAAAAGTGTATTATTAAAAAGTATAAAATTAAGATTCCAAGAAGTCAGGAAATTTGAAATTTTAGTTAAAATCATGAATCGTATACATATTTAAAAGGATTTCTAAAGTCATAAATTATATCAATAATTTGATGGTTAAAATATGGAGTAGCAAAATTCTTGAAATTCAGAAATGTAGTGACACAAATATTAATGTTTAGTTAATAAATAGTTAATGTAGTTTTTTGTATCTGTCTATTATTATAAATATATACAAAATAAATATTTGAGGATAGGTGTTATTAATTATGAAAAAGAATTTTATTGGGAAATCAATTTTAAGCATAGCTGCTATTAGTTTAACGGTATCAACGTTTGCCGGTGAATCTCATGCACAAACTAAGGTTGAAAAATATAACGAGTATCAAACAAACTTTAAAAAACAAGTAAATAAAAAAGTTGTGGACGCACAAAAAGCTGTAAACTTGTTCAAACGTACAAGAACTGTTGCAACACACCGTAAAGCACAAAGAGCTGTTAACTTAATTCATTTCCAACACAGCTATGAAAAGAAAAAATTACAAAGACAAATCGATCTAGTTTTAAAATATAATACTTTAAAATAATTGATAGAAGCCATGCTATAGAGTGTGGCTTTTTGCTATATCCAAAGGTATAATTATTTTATAATATTGTGTTTATTTGAATGGTGAGCTTATTGGGATAAATCATATAAATAATTACTTAAAAGTGAATGCAATAGTTGTTTATGTTTTGAACAAGCGAGGTGGCTATTGTGAAAAGGAAATCGAATGTATTAACAATCATAAAAATTGTAACGGATATAGTGGCAACCGTGTTAATCATACGTGCTTTATTAAACAGTCGTAAAGATGCTAAATAAATT
>NZ_JACYHC010000619.1:0-2400 GCF_017152085.1 Staphylococcus sp. EG-SA-2 | reverse complement strand
TCTTCATCATTTTTAGTGATCATAAAGTAACTAGATGGTTTAATTGCTCGGGCTTCAACAATTAAAGGAGTGTCAGCAGTCCCACTATTTACAACTGAAACTTGGTCTGAAATCGCAGTATTTTTATATCCTGTTACTGAATATTTGTAAGGGTCTGTTAGTACTACTTTGATAGTGAACTTAACAGGTATTGCAAATTCTTTGTGCAGCTTTATTGGTCCTTCAAAATAAGCGTTCCAGTACCAATCTTTAGATTTGAATTGTAATTTAACTTGTTCCTCGTAGTTAAAAAACTTTACTAATTCATTCAAGACGTCATCATGTGTTTTAAAGCCGTTGTGAGATAAATAGTCATTACGTACCACCAAAGGTATATCAAAACTATAAGATTCAAGCCTACGCCCTTTATATATAGACCCCGAACGTCCATCTACATTTTCAGTTTTTAAAACATAATTAAAAGAGGGTATTTCAAACCCTCTTTCGACATACAACCAAGGAATTGTTTTGTTGTTCACTTTAATAGTGTCTATCATTGAATAGCAATTCCTCCTTTTCTAAACTTTACTTTTGTTGATTCTTGCCTTTCTCGCTTTTCTATAGACGCGTTCACCTTTTTATCAAAAGCGTATTCGTCAATAATCGGCTGATAATCTTTATCTGCAATCACATCGTTGGATTGCGCTATTTTCAGTAATAAAGCTATTTGTTGTTGCTGTTGTTCAATCATTTTCAATAATAAGCTTGGGTCATCAAACCCATTTACACTAGACAATTGACTAGGACGCTTATTTTTACTCGCTTTTCTCCCTCTTACTTCTGCTGCTGCATAATGTAACATCTTCATTGCTTCGTTTTTACGTGCAGGATCAGTAGGAATAACCCACTCTGGATATCCTTCTTCTCCTAAGTGGTACAATCCGTTGTAGACTTTGCCACCAGTAGCATATGCGTAATCACCAGCGCGTTTGAACGCAGCTCTCCATGAGCCCGTTCTTGGTACCCATTTACCCACAATATATCTCATAGCCGATATAGCTTGATGAGTTGGGTTAAGAGGATTATTGTAACCCGACTTTGCGTACGCTCTAAATGAAGGATCTATCATTTGGAACATACCTCTTGAAGGTGTACCAGCTCTTGCGTTGCTATCCCAATTATTAACTGCATTAGCTGTATAATTGGATTCACGTCTTGCTACACGCATCATTTCGTGTGTAATCCAGCTAGCTTTGTATTGACCTCCAAGTATATTTTGAGCTGTTCTAATCGCTCTGCGCGCATTTTCAGAACCACTCCCTCCAGGTGAATTCTTTCCACCAGTTTTGTCGTTTTTCCGTAACCAAGGAATAGGGTCTGTCGAATACCTATTGGACTCTCCGCCTTGATTGACTTGGAAATGTAAATGGCGGTAATTAGTCATAGAACCTGTATTACCTGATTTACCAATTAATTGACCAGCTTTAATTTGTTCACCTGTTCTACGCAATTGTTCAGATAAGTGCATGAACCACAAAAATGTTCGACCTTTTTGAACAGTAATTGCTTTACCGCCACCATAGTTGTCATACCAACTTCTAACACGTCCACCCATTGGCGTACGTATAGGGGTACCGGTCGGCGTATCATAGTCAACACCATGATGAACGCCTCCGTTAAATGGATAATTGGGGTTAGGAGGTTTTGGCGGTGCTGAATAAGGTTGTAGTATTCTGAAACTATCAAACACAGAACCATCTCCCGCTTGGCTCTCTAATCCTTCTTTTATCCAATTAATCGCCTTACTTTTAATCTTATTCCAAGACGCTTTTGTTATATCGCCAACAATACCCATACCTTTAGTTAGAGAGCTAAAGTCAACACCAAACGCTTTGAGCACATAATTTAAAAGCTTACCCGGATTATCAATAAAGTCCATTACATCGCCAACTTTATCGCCAAGCCATTTGGTACCTTTACCTATTTGATCTTTTGTCCAGTTAAATGCCGATGATGCACTAGATTTAATATCTTTCCACATAGTAGTACCGAAATGAAATCTCGGAAGCGTTCCGTTTAACATTGAATAAGTTTGTGCCCCGTTGTATACTTTTGAGCCTTTAGGTAAATAAGCCGTAGTATCTGTATTTGGTGTGATTACACGTTTACCATTAGGGAATTCAATCATTTCATTTCTGAAACCATTTGGACCATTTCCGCGTCCCTTATCCCCAACTGTAGCGAATGTGTCACGTGCAATCTTACCGTTCTTAACTAATCTTGTAGTAGTATGTGTATGTTCAGTACCAGTGTGTAACTTCGGTATTTTGTCCATACCCAACTTACCACCGACCCAGTTTAAACCTTCAATTAATTTATTAAGACCTCTTTTAACAGCGTCTACCATACCACCGATATGAT
>NZ_JACYHC010000618.1:0-2424 GCF_017152085.1 Staphylococcus sp. EG-SA-2 | reverse complement strand
AGATAAACAACAAATTGCGACATTAGAAGAAAGTAATAGCCAATTTTTCTCACATGCTGATCCAGAGATGATTAAAGCACTTACAAGCAGAGAATTAGATGTTTAATCATAATATAACAAAGTAAATAATTTACATTACGCTAACCTGAAACTTGGATGTTAAAGTCTATGTTGCAGGTTATTTTATTACTCTTAAAAAGTGAATGGAGCAAGCAAATAAGTTATTATGAATTTTTGTATTATGCAATAACTTACCTAAGATAATAATTATAGTATTGATAATTTTATAAAATGAAGTATATAATGAATGTAGAATAAATTGTATAGGGGATAATAACATGAAATATAAACATTTTGCCATTATTACTTTAATTACAGGCATCGTCATGCTCACGGCAATGTACTTTGTACCATTTGGATATCATAAAATACCAATATTTGCAGGAATGGCGATTATTTTTACAGTCTATTTTAGTAATAAAAAATCTATTGATGAAACAAATATCTTTAGTAAGAAAAATCGCAATAAAAATAAACAATAAAATGAGTTGTAAGCATAAGATTTACAGTTAATTTTTTACGAATGGGCCTTTAGCGATTGAAAATGTTATAAAGTAGCATCCCAACATTAAACAAAAAAACAATTCATCAAATAAAAATCGCTACAAAACCAAGTCATTAAACACGCAATAATTAAAATTTTCCACTCATTATAATTCTGAATTCCAAATGTCGAATTCCGAAAACCAAACTCCAAATTCCAAAAACGCAACTCCAAAATTAAAAGCATCTCCCTGTTACTCGGGAAATGCTTTTTACCTACTGATTACTCTGTCATTAATGATTTTACAACGGAAACCATGTCGTCATGTATGACCAAAGTAGCGTCGCTATCATAAGGTGTTCGATCTTTATTGATAATAATTAAATTGTCGCCTTTAAAATGTGATATTAATCCTGCGGCAGGTTGTACAACGAGTGATGAACCTAGTACAACAAGGGTGTCAGCATGTTCAATTTTATTTAATGCCCTTATGATGGTAGGTTGATCTAACATTTCACCGTATAATACGATGTCCGGTCGAATGGCACCACCACAATTATCACAATGTTTCAAAGTTCTATCAATAACATCTGACTTCGTATAAGATTTATGACATGCATTACAATAAAAACGATTTAACGTGCCATGTAATTCATCAACATGTTGACTTCCAGCGTCTGAGTGCAAACCATCGATATTTTGCGTGATGACACCTAAAGATTGTTGATTACGTTCTAATTTTGCAATCCAATCATGAACGATATTAGGCTTCGTATCGACAAATAGTAAACGCTTATGGCAGAAATTGATAAAACCTTCAGGATCATCTTCTAAATAATCACGGCTTAACAAGTATTCTGGCGAAAGTCCATCTTTTGAAATTTCATCAAATAAGCCACCCATTGAACGGAAATCTGGAACGCCACTTGCGACAGATACACCAGCACCTGTGAAAAATGTAATACGATTCGAACTATCTATAATATGTTTTAATGTCTCTAAATCATTTCTCAAAATAAACACCCCATCAAAATAATGAATGATTTATAACGTCTTTTGCTTTTATTATAGTATATTCATTTTACGATTATCAAAAGCGCAGTTTAAACAGTTCTTTTTAAAAATGAATTATACATATAATCGAACAGTTAAATTATATTAGTTTTTACGCAATTTTTATTATAGAATAAGCATGTATATTAAAATTGATGTCTAAACATAAAGGATAATGACCCATCGCCTAAATAAAGGAGGCAATTTTACATTGAATAAACATGAACGTTTGGACGAAATTGCTAAACTAGTGAATAAAAAGGGCACGATAAGAACGAATGAAATCGTCGAAGGTTTAAATGTGTCTGATATGACAGTTCGAAGAGATTTAATTGAGTTGGAAAATAAGGGCATTTTAACGAAGATTCATGGTGGTGCACGCAGTAATTCAACATTTCAGTATAAAGAAATATCACATAAAGAAAAACATACTCGTCAAATTGCTGAAAAAAGATATATAGCTAGGAAAGCTGCATCATTAATTGAAGATGGGGATACTTTGTTTTTCGGACCGGGAACAACAGTGGAACTATTAGCAGAAGAAGTCAATCATCATACGCTCACAATTATTACGAATTGTTTGCCGGTGTATAAAATTTTGTTAGAAAAACAAACAGCACATTTTCGTGTCTATTTAATTGGTGGTGAAATGCGCCATATTACAGAAGCATTTGTAGGTGAAATGGCGAATGCCATGTTGGAAAAACTAAGATTTAGCAAGATGTTCTTTAGTAGTAACGCAGTAAATAAAGGTGCTGTGATGACATCTACATTAGATGAAGCCTATACGCAACAATTGGCACTAAGTAATTCAATTGAAAAATACT
>NZ_JACYHC010000617.1:0-2431 GCF_017152085.1 Staphylococcus sp. EG-SA-2 | reverse complement strand
TCTAATGATACTAATACAGTATCATCTGTAAATTCACCTCAAAATTCTACAAATGCGGAAAATGTTTCAACAACGCAAGATACTTCAACTGAAGCAACACCTTCAAACAATGAATCAGCTCCACAGAATACAGATGCAAGTAATAAAGATGTAGTTAGTCAAGCGGTTAATCCAAGTACGCCTAGAATGAGAGCATTTAGTTTAGCGGCAGTAGCTGCAGATGCACCGGCAGCTGGCACAGATATTACGAATCAGTTGACAGATGTGAAAGTTACTATTGACTCTGGTACGACTGTGTATCCGCACCAAGCAGGTTATGTCAAACTGAATTATGGTTTTTCAGTGCCTAATTCTGCTGTTAAAGGTGACACATTCAAAATAACTGTACCTAAAGAATTAAACTTAAATGGTGTAACTTCAACTGCTAAAGTGCCACCAATTATGGCTGGAGATCAAGTATTGGCAAATGGTGTAATCGATAGTGATGGTAATGTTATTTATACATTTACAGACTATGTTGATAATAAAGAAAATGTAACAGCTAATATTACTATGCCAGCTTATATTGACCCTGAAAATGTTACAAAGACAGGTAATGTGACATTGACAACTGGCATAGGAACCAATACTGCTAGTAAGACAGTATTAATCGACTATGAGAAATATGGACAATTCCATAATTTATCAATTAAAGGTACGATTGATCAAATCGATAAAACAAATAATACGTATCGCCAAACAATTTATGTCAATCCAAGCGGAGATAACGTTGTGTTACCTGCCTTAACAGGTAATTTAATTCCTAATACAAAGAGTAATGCGTTAATAGATGCAAAAAACACTGATATTAAAGTTTATAGAGTCGATAATGCTAATGATTTATCTGAAAGTTATTATGTGAATCCTAGCGATTTTGAAGATGTAACTAATCAAGTTAGAATTTCATTTCCAAATGCTAATCAATACAAAGTAGAATTTCCTACGGACGATGACCAAATTACAACACCGTATATTGTAGTTGTTAATGGCCATATTGATCCTGCTAGTACAGGTGATTTAGCACTACGTTCGACATTTTATGGTTATGATTCTAATTTTATATGGAGATCTATGTCATGGGACAACGAAGTAGCATTTAATAACGGATCAGGTTCTGGTGACGGTATCGATAAACCAGTTGTTCCTGAACAACCTGATGAGCCTGGTGAAATTGAACCAATTCCAGAGGATTCAGATTCTGACCCAGGTTCAGATTCTGGCAGCGATTCTAATTCAGATAGCGGTTCAGATTCTGGCAGTGATTCTACATCAGATAGTGGTTCAGATTCAGCGAGTGATTCAGATTCAGCAAGTGATTCAGACTCAGCGAGTGATTCAGATTCAGCAAGTGATTCAGATTCAGCAAGTGATTCAGATTCAGCAAGTGATTCAGACTCAGCAAGTGATTCAGATTCAGCAAGTGATTCAGATTCAGCAAGCGATTCAGATTCAGCGAGCGATTCAGATTCAGCGAGCGATTCAGATTCAGCGAGCGATTCAGATTCAGCGAGTGATTCCGACTCAGCGAGCGATTCAGACTCAGATAGTGACTCAGATTCCGATAGCGATTCCGACTCAGATAGCGACTCAGATTCAGACAGCGATTCTGACTCAGACAGCGATTCTGACTCAGACAGTGACTCAGATTCCGATAGCGATTCCGACTCAGACAGTGACTCAGATTCCGATAGCGATTCCGACTCAGACAGTGACTCAGATTCCGATAGCGATTCAGATTCCGACAGTGATTCCGACTCAGATAGCGATTCCGACTCAGATAGCGACTCAGATTCAGACAGCGATTCAGATTCAGACAGCGATTCTGACTCAGACAGTGACTCAGATTCCGATAGCGATTCAGATTCAGACAGTGATTCAGACTCAGATAGCGATTCAGATTCCGACAGTGACTCAGACTCAGACAGCGATTCAGATTCCGATAGCGATTCAGATTCCGACAGTGACTCAGATTCCGATAGTGACTCGGATTCAGCGAGTGATTCAGATTCAGATAGCGATTCAGAATCAGATAGTGACTCAGACTCAGACAGTGATTCAGATTCAGATAGTGACTCAGACTCAGACAGCGATTCAGAATCAGATAGTGACTCCGATTCAGACAGCGATTCAGAATCAGATAGTGACTCCGATTCAGATAGCGATTCGGATTCAGCGAGTGATTCAGACTCAGGTAGTGACTCCGATTCATCAAGTGATTCAGATTCCGATTCAACGAGTGACACAGGATCAGACAACGACTCAGACAGTGATTCAAATAGCGATTCCGAGTCAGGTTCTAACAATAATGTAGTTCCGCCTAATTCACCTAAAAATGGTACTAATGCTTCTAATAAAAATGAGGCTAAAGATAGTAAAGAACCATTACCAGATA
>NZ_JACYHC010000616.1:0-2440 GCF_017152085.1 Staphylococcus sp. EG-SA-2 | reverse complement strand
TCGTAACAGGAGCAAGTACAGGTATCGGACAAGCTTCTGCAATCGCTTTAGCTCAAGAAGGTGCGTATGTATTGGCGGTAGACATAGCTGAAGCGGTATCGGAGACTGTCGATAAAATTAAAAGTAACGGTGACAATGCGAAGGCGTATAATGTGGATATTTCAGATGAACAACAAGTGGTAGACTTTGTGTCTGACATAAAGGAACAGTTTGGAAGAATCGATGTGTTGTTTAATAATGCCGGTGTGGATAATGCGGCTGGTAGAATTCATGAGTATCCAATAGATGTGTATGACAAGATTATGAATGTAGATATGCGTGGGACAATTTTAATGACGAAAATGATGTTACCTTTAATGATGAATCAAGGTGGCTCTATTGTTAATACGTCTTCATTTTCAGGACAGGCAGAAGATTTGTATCGCTCAGGATATAATGCTGCGAAAGGCGCAGTGATTAATTTTACAAAATCAATCGCAATTGAGTATGGTCGTGATGGCATTCGATCCAATGCAATTGCACCAGGTACAATTGAAACCCCGTTAGTAGATAAACTGACAGGTACGAGTGAGGATGATGCAGGTAAAACATTTAGAGAAAATCAAAAATGGATGACTCCGCTGGGACGTTTAGGTAAACCAGAAGAAGTTGCTAAATTAGTAGTCTTCTTAGCATCTGACGACAGTTCATTCATAACTGGAGAGACGATTCGAATTGATGGTGGTGTGATGGCTTACACATGGCCTGGCGAGATGTTAAGTGATGATTCGTGGAAGCGGACATTGGAATAATTATTTAAAATCGATATCCAGTGGAAAAGAATTTGGCATGAAGTAGGCAATGTATGCATATTGTCGCAATGACAGACATATGAAATAGGGGGATTTAACATGAATATTAGACATATAAGAAATGCCACGGCCGTGATTGAGTATGGAGGTAAACGCATTTTGATTGATCCAATGTTAAGTGATAAAGGTTCATTTGACCCTTTTCCAAATTCACCGAGACAAGATCAAAAAAATCCACTTGTAGAACTACCCATGGCAATTGAAGACATTATAAATGACATCGATTTAGTGATTTTAACGCATTTGCATATTGATCATTTTGATCCGAAAGCAATTGAAGTATTGCCGAAAGATATTAAAATTTACGCACAAAATGAAGAAGATGCTAGTGAAGTAGAGCGTTATGGGTTTACAAATGTTTCTGTATTTAATGATGTGACACACATTGGAGAAATTGAGTTGATTAAAACAGATGCTCAACATGGTCATGGTGAAATTTTGAAGATGACAGGACATGTTCACGGCATGATTTTAAAACATTCTGAAGAGCCGACATTATACTTAGCAGCAGATACAGTTTGGTTTGAAGGGGTTGAAAAAGCATTAAAAACGTATCAACCAGATGTTGTTGTTCTTAATGGTGGTGCAAATCAATTCTTTGAAGGTGGGCCGTTAGTTATGGATGAACATGATGTGTTAAAAGTTGCTAATACATTGCCACTTGCGCAAATTGTTGTTGTGCATATGGAAGCGGTCAATCATTGGCATTTATCTCGTAAAGAGCTGAATGAATTTATAAATTCTAACGACTTAGGTAATAGAGTTGTTGTACCAAATGACGGGGAATTATTAACCTTTGAAAAATAAATGTTTGTTTATTTGATGAAGTGTATTGCTTAAAGCTAGTTTTAACGTATTTTACGTTGAAGCTGGTTTTTTTGTTTGATAAAAATTTTCAAAAGACTTGAATGTGCTGAGAATACGATGTTTATGGAAAGATTATCAAAATATAAATGTGCATTCATTTACAACCTTTATTGACAATGATTCTCAACTAATATAGTATATAATCAAATCGTAATAGTTACGATTTGTTTTCTGCAACTTTTTTGAAGTTTTAGTTGAGGTGAAAACAGTAAAAGCATCTAAGTGAATGAAGTTAACGGACAACTGCATTCACTTGTAGAGCCACAAGAAGCAACTTTAAATAAGGTTTACGGTTGCATGTTGATGAAACAACCGATTACTAAGTCATGCTTTCCACTATGCGGATTAGCATGACTTACCTAATAGATGGGAAAATATTAGGTTCTTTTTATAAAAATTACAAGGTTTAGAGGAATACAGTTGTTTGCTTCGCACCAACTGCATAAGAGCCATGGTTTTCGCTTTTGCGGGTTAGCATGACTTACCTAATAGATGGGAAAATATTAGGTTCATCTTCTAAAAATTACAGTTTTAGAGGAATACAGTTGCTTGCTTCGCACCAACTGCATAAGAGCCTCTAATTACTTATGGTAAAAGAGGCTCTAAAAATACATCTAAAGGAGTGTCGTATGAATCGGCAGGTTATAGAATTTTCTAAGTATAATCCTTCGGGGAATATGACGATACTTGTTCATTCAAAACATGATGCTAGTGAATATGCA
>NZ_JACYHC010000615.1:0-2501 GCF_017152085.1 Staphylococcus sp. EG-SA-2 | reverse complement strand
CAAGTTCATATTGACGATAAGGTTATTCTTGATAATGGTAAATTGGACATTAAGTCGATTAAACCTATTGCCAGATTAGGATATTACGATTACACAGTAGTGAATGAGATATTTGAAATGAAAGCACCTGCAGCTTCTAAAGAAGAGTTAGCAGGTTTAGAAGGAAGAAATTTCGATAATCAATCAGATGAAAAGATATAAGTAATTTAATCATTTTAGTGAATTCAATGCATCCTTACTAAACATTCAACTTAGTAGCGATGCATTTTTTCGCTTTATAAATGAAAATGTTAAAGCAATATGTCGTGGTATTTATATTTTTAAAGAAGAATCTTTTAGAATTACACATATATTACACTAGGTTTATTGAAAAAATATTGGTATTACTTTAATATTAAAGATGTATTTTGCATATAATATTTATCGTTTAGTTGTAAATTAACTATTTATAAATAAAAGGTGGATGATATAGATATATTAATACAATAATTATTTTAAAAACGAAACAATTATAATGATTAAACATAAAGCCAATTAGCCAAATTTATATAAAAAAGATTATACGCATAAACGAGAAAAAGTAATTTTAAAAATATGAAAACGATTCCATCTAGACGAATAAAAATGAATTTTTACAAATTTTAACAAAATGAGTTTTTTTGTATCAAAAAAGAGTTGTATTAAATTGAATAGTGGCATATATTATAATCTAATGAATGTAAAGATAATACAAGGAGTTATTACATGAGTAAAAGACAGAAAGCATTTCATGACAGCTTAGCAAACGAAAAAACAAGAGTAAGACTTTATAAATCTGGAAAAAATTGGGTAAAATCCGGAATTAAAGAAATAGAAATGTTCAAAATTATGGGGCTACCATTTATTAGTCATAGTTTAGTGAGTCAAGATAATCAAAGCATTAGTAAAAAAATGACGGGATACGGACTGAAAACTACGGCGGTTATTGGTGGTGCATTCACGGTAAATATGTTGCATGACCAGCAAGCTTTTGCGGCTTCTGATGCACCATTAACTTCTGAATTAAACACACAAAGTGAAACAGTAGGTAATCAAAACTCAACGACAATCGAAGCATCAACATCAACAGCCGATTCCACAAGTGTAACGAAAAATAGTAGTTCGGTACAAACATCAAATAGTGACACAGTCTCAAGTGAAAAGTCTGAAAAGGTCACTTCGACAACTAATAGTACAAGCAATCAACAAGAGAAATTGACATCTACATCAGAATCAACATCCTCAAAGAATACTACATCAAGTTCTGATACTAAATCTGTAGCTTCAACTTCAAGTACAGAACAACCAATTAATACATCAACAAATCAAAGTACTGCATCAAATAACACTTCACAAAGCACAACGCCATCTTCGGTCAACTTAAACAAAACTAGCACAACGTCAACTAGCACCGCACCAGTAAAACTTCGAACTTTCAGTCGCTTAGCTATGTCAACATTTGCGTCAGCAGCGACGACAACCGCAGTAACTGCTAATACAATTACAGTTAATAAAGATAACTTAAAACAATATATGACAACGTCAGGTAATGCTACCTATGATCAAAGTACCGGTATTGTGACGTTAACACAGGATGCATACAGCCAAAAAGGTGCTATTACATTAGGAACACGTATTGACTCTAATAAGAGTTTTCATTTTTCTGGAAAAGTAAATTTAGGTAACAAATATGAAGGGCATGGAAATGGTGGAGATGGTATCGGTTTTGCCTTTTCACCAGGTGTATTAGGTGAAACAGGGTTAAACGGTGCCGCAGTAGGTATTGGTGGCTTAAGTAACGCATTTGGCTTCAAATTGGATACGTATCACAATACATCTAAACCAAATTCAGCTGCAAAGGCGAATGCTGACCCATCTAATGTAGCTGGTGGAGGTGCGTTTGGTGCATTTGTAACAACAGATAGTTATGGTGTTGCAACAACGTATACATCAAGTTCAACAGCTGATAATGCTGCGAAGTTAAATGTTCAACCTACAAATAACACGTTCCAAGATTTTGATATTAACTATAATGGTGATACAAAGGTTATGACTGTCAAATATGCAGGTCAAACATGGACACGTAATATTTCAGATTGGATTGCGAAAAGTGGTACGACCAACTTTTCATTATCAATGACAGCCTCAACAGGTGGCGCGACAAATTTACAACAAGTACAATTTGGAACATTCGAATATACAGAGTCTGCTGTTACACAAGTGAGATACGTTGATGTAACAACAGGTAAAGATATTATTCCACCAAAAACATATTCAGGAAATGTTGATCAAGTCGTGACAATCGATAATCAGCAATCTGCATTGACTGCTAAAGGATATAACTACACGTCCGTCGATAGTTCATATGCGTCAACTTATAATGATACAAATAAAACTGTAAAAATGACGAATGCTGGACAATCAGTGACATATTATTTTACTGATGTAAAAGCACCAACTGTAACTGTAGGCAATCAAACCAT
>NZ_JACYHC010000614.1:0-2517 GCF_017152085.1 Staphylococcus sp. EG-SA-2 | reverse complement strand
GTTTTAAAACAGTCTACAATCAACACAATTAAATATGACGATCTAGGTATGGATAAAGACGAAGCCAAAAAGTTATTCGCCAAATCTGAAAGTATTTTCAAAGACCTTAAAGGCGTAAAATACAAAGTAGACTATAAAGATAAAAAAGCAATTGAACACTTAGACATAGATTACACAGAAGTTGACATGAAAAAATTAAATAAACGTCTTGGTGTTTCAACTAAAGAAAATAAAGATATTAGTTTTGAAAAACTTGAAAAGCAATTAAAGCACAGAGGTTTAAAAGAAAAAGATAAAATGGACGACAAATAGTTTATAACATAAAAATGCCCTCAGATAAGACTAAGGATACAAACCTTAATTCATATTCTGAGGGCTTTAATATTTGAAATTCTTGTGTGACCAGCATCCACTACTAATATAAAATTATTTGCAGTAACACTAAAATCCGCTGCTTTCATTTTCTCGAAATAGATAAATCAACTAATCAATTTCAATTTATAATCATGTATCGTTTGTAACTCACCATCGACTTTTCGATATACAATATGATCAGCAGTAATTTCTGTAGGACTGGATACGCCAACAGCTGCTGCAATATTGAATAAGCCTTCATGCAAACTTGTTACATAGTTTGTGACACGATATTGCTTTTCTCCAACAATCAATGCTTTTTCTTTTTTCGCATCTGTCGTTGCAACACCTACAGGACATGTATTCATATGGCATTGTTGACTCATAATACAACCGACACTAATCATCATGCCACGTGCGATATTTACAAAATCTGCACCTAAACCTAGTGCAATCGCAATTTTATCTGGTGTCACTAACTTACCAGATGCCGCCAATTTCACTTTATCTCGAATACCATATTTTTCTAACATGCCAGACACAATAGGTAGAGCTGTAAATAGCGGTAAGCCAACACCATCTTGTAATTCTTGGAATGTTGCACCAGTACCACCTTCACCACCATCAATCGTAATAAAGCTTGGATACTTATCTAGTTCCACCATCGTACGTACAAGTGTTTCAATTTCTGAAACTTTGCTTACTACAATTTTGAATCCTACTGGTTTTTGACCTAATTGCTGCAACTGATCGACGAAACGAATCAAATCTTCAGCATTATGAATAAATTCGTAACGGTTAGGTGAATTGATTGTTTTATAAGGTTCAACATTTCGGATTTTAGCAATTTCTTCGTTTACCTTTTCAGCTTCCATATGACCACCACGAGTCTTAGCACCTTGTGCCAACTTCAGCTCAAATGCGCGTACGTTAGATAACTGTGCGACCTCTTTAAATAAACCTTCACTAAAATTACCTTCTTTATCACGAACACCAAATAAACCGGGACCAATTTGGAAAATGATATCCCCATTACCTTTTAAATGATATTCTGATAAGCCACCTTCACCTGTATTCATCCAAGTGCCCGCTTTAGCTAGACCTTTAGATAAAGCTGTAATGGCATTTTTTCCTAAAGCGCCATAACTCATACCAGATTGTCCTACGATACGTTTTAAAATAAATGGATGTTTTAAATGTTCACCTAATTTTATTGCATGGTCATCACTTAAGTAATACGGATCAATCTTTGTCGGTACACGATATTCTTCACGACTAAATAAACGCTCATTCGCGATTTTATAAATGAATGTTGATAACAATGTTGTATTATCTACTGAAATCTCATTACGTTGCATCGGAAACATTGTGTTCTGTATGTAAAAGCCGTCTTGATAATCTTTAGTAGTACCGAAGCTGGTCATACGAGAGTTATATTTTCCAGCCAAAACGATATTTTTATAATCATTACGTGAAAAAGGTTTCCCTTCATTATCCCCAGAAAATAAATACTGACGTAATTCCGGTCCCATTTTTTCTGAAATATATCTAATACGTGCTAGTAAAGGATAATTCCTTAATACACTATGTTGTGATTGTCTTTTATCTTTAATTAACCAAATAAGCCCGATAACAATAACCGTAAGCAGGAAGCCTACAACGATAATGTTAACTATAAATTGCATGACTGTAAGAAACGTCATTACAATACCTCCCCCCAAAATTTCAATTCAATATTTATGATACACCTTACAAAACAAAACACAATGGAAGCGCTTCATTTTATAAAACAATTTTATGATATGTTTTTCATTTTAAATTTTAATGTATAAAACATACAATACAAAGTAATATGTGCTAAAGTATCTATATAATACAACTATTTAAGAGGTATACTATGTCAAATACAAATAAACATTACATAGAAGAAGAATACGCTACTGAACAATCGCGTTTTTTCAAACGTGATATTGGATTTATTTTCCTTTATATATTTTTGGTTAACATCTTGCCAATCATTATCGTCTTTTTAACTTTTGGGTTAGTAGCTGTATTCACTCAACAAGCCCCATGGGGTTTCTCTTTTCCTATTTCAATGAACATTAGCTATTTACTCGCAGTTATTATTTCACTAGCTATTTTTCGTCGGATGCATGAAGATGC
>NZ_JACYHC010000613.1:0-2519 GCF_017152085.1 Staphylococcus sp. EG-SA-2 | reverse complement strand
GAATAGGAAACCGATCCCAGGACATAAAATCCAAATCGTAGGCTCTACAATCTTATATTGGTAGTAGTTGACTGCGGAGCCCCAACATAAAGAAATTGGTACGCCAATTTCTACAGATATAACTCCCATCATTTCATCACATGATGTTGCCCATACCAATCGCACCAAAAAAGGCTAGAAACCGCGTAATAACGGTACTTCTAGCCTATCATTTGCTATATATAATTATTCCCACTCGATGACAAGAGTACTTTTCGTTAATTTGTACCAGTTTATAACTATTGATATATCAAGATTTTCAATGCTCTATACTTCTCAACAGTTCATGTCACTGCATAATTTACGTATTCATTGCCTACAACGTATGAGATGATATATCAAATCAACTCTACAAGGTTGTAAAATATCAACATTGAAAGCAAGGTACATTTACTCATTATTTGTGGCGGATAAAAGATAAATGCTTTTTATTACTCCTATAAAATAAACCGACCATATTATAATTCAACATTTTTATAAATATAGTGTTATTTGAAAATCTTTCTAACTACAACACAGGGCATTATTCAGCATAAAAAGACAATCACTTAGTTATTAGTGTGCGCTATTTTTTATTTAGTTATTTTAAAGTAAGAAAGGTTATTTTCAATAACTCCTAACCTAGAAAGTTTAATAAAGTTATGTTCTGAACATTTATTCTCTATCTTAGTTAGAGTCTCATTCCATTCAATAATATTATTTTCTGGCATACTCATAAATATTTTCTTCATAGCTAATAAAAATGTAACTAACCTTTGCTGATATTTATACTTTTCTATATTTACATACATTTCCTCATCACTATGATGTTTTGCACAGGTGTTTGTAAAATTAATTCCATAAATTATATCTGTGTGAGCTATTCTATTTCTCAAAAACCTGATACTATTCAACCATGCACACAATAACTTTTCTGGAAGTTTTATGCTTATACCAGTATTTTTTTCTATTAAATTTTCAATTCGCTTACTTACTTTATTTCTATAAGTTGGTAATGTAGTTCTATAAAAAGTAGACAAATCTCCAAAACTAAAATTTTGGAATAAAACCCAAGCTGGTATAATATTGTATTTTTTAATATTATGTTTAACGTTATCGTTACTTTTCTTTTTTTCTATAGCTCTCCAAAAAACATTTTGTAACCTATTGAACTCTTTTAGCTTTTTGGCAGAATATTTATACTCATCATTAACTTTCTCAAAATATAAATCTTTATCTAAATAGAACAGTGTCGAAGGCTTGTTATTATACTCAATTTCTAACATATATACTTCTAAAATAATATTTCTTATATGAGTTTCCAACATATTTACTAAACTAAATAATTGTTTCAATAAATATCTATCAAATTTATAAAGTATATATACTTCATCAAAATTTTTCGGCTCATCTTTACCAAATTCATTATACATAAAATGCTTCAAATTATAATAGCCAACACTATGTAAAAGCTCCACACATTTTTCTTTTGACTTAATTTCAGGAAAATATAAATTTTTAGTTTCTAATTTATATAACATTTGTTCTATTGTAAAGGGAGTGGGTATTTCACTTTTAGGAGCATCGTTTAGTGTCTCAAAAGTTACTTTTAAATTATCATACTCTTTAACGTCGATTACTTTTTCTTTATACATTATGCCTTCTAATTCTTTTAAGTTAATTTCAAGTGATTTATCCATAACTATAAATTCTCCTATTACAAAAAAAAGGCCAACTGTGTTTCGCATTGCTAAGAGGCGTTAGTTGACTTCTAATAAATTAATATTAATCTAAGGGGTGTCAATTGTCAATTGTAATTCAATCATTCTTGTCTTCTCAAACCTCACTAAATCATCAATAAATATAGGTTCTAACATAATCAGATTTACCTTATCGCCAAATATTCTATGATAACGACCACTTTCTTTTATGTAGTACAAAAGATATTTATTTAAAACTCTTGTCTCTTAGTAACAAATAAATTTTCTCTCACTCCTCTAACGGATATCATCTACAATCATTGTATGACTAGGATTGTCGTTAAATACTTCTTCTACATTTTTGTCTAACTTCTCATCATCTCCGTCTCAAAATATAAGAAAGAGATGATTCCCATTATTTCACGTCATGATGTTGCCCATGCCAAGCACACCAAAAAGGCTGGAAACCGCATAGTAACGGTAACTCCAGCCTATCATTTGCTATATATAATTATTCCCACTCAATTGTGCTTGGTGGTTTTGATGTAATGTCATAGACTACGCGGTTGACGTGATCTACTTCGTTTACGATACGACTAGAAATCTTTTGTAAGACTTCCCAATCGATGCGTGCGAAGTCACTTGTCATACCGTCGATAGATGTTACTGCACGAATACCTACTGTGTGATCATACGTACGGTAGTCTCCCATAACACCTACTGATTGAATGTTTGGTAACACTGTGAAGTATTGCCAAATTTCTCTTTCAAGACCTTCTTCTCTAATCACTTGGCGTAAAA